>NZ_JBSGDP010000006.1:0-150870 GCF_053602435.1 Nocardia sp. NPDC004415 | reverse complement strand
CGCGCGTCGGGAGCGGCGACACCTCGCGTCAGCACAGACCTATCAGGCCTGCTCGTAGCACTGCACGTTGGCGCCGTCGACATCCGGGCCGAACTGCGGCAGCGCGTAGAACGACGCACCGACCTGGTCGGCGGCCTCCACCGTGACATCCGGCAGCGGCGCACCGTTGCGATCGGTCGCGGTGCACACGAAGGTCTTCTCCGACCACCAGCCGGCCGGGAACGCCTGCGCGGGCGCGGCGACCGCGGCGACCGCTCCGGTGAGCAGCAGCGCCGCCGCGGACGTGGTGACAATCGAACGAGTCGACATGTAATTCCTCTGATCTTGCGTTGTGACGAAAGTGCTTGGAGCACACTAGCACCGGCCCTGACCAGCCAACAGGCCATTCAGGACCCGATCACAACCACTCAGAACGCGGGCCAGGGAATCGGGCGCGCCGAATTCGGCAGCGGCATCACCGGATTCTCGAGCAACGCCTTGGTCCGCTCGGTCAACGCGCTGATCTCCACGTCGGTGATGTGCGGCGCCAGCGAATCGGCCACCGCACCGGGTAGATTCGCCGCGAACCCGGTGATATCGGTGATCAGCGACTCGTGCACCGGCGTACCCGCCCACCCCCACAACACCGTGCGCAACTTCGGCTCACTGTGCAGGCAGATCCCGTGATCCACCCCGTACACCTGCCCGTCCACCCCCTCCAGCGCGTGCCCGCCCTTGCGATCGGCGTTGTTGAGCAACAGATCCAGCACCGCCATCCGCTGCAACCGCGGATCGTCGGCATGGATCAGCGACACCTCGTTGCCCTCACCGTCGAGCGCGCGCAACACCTCACAGAACCCCGCGGGCACCGAGCCCGGCGTGCACAGATCCACCAGATCCAGCCGCTGCCGGGCATCGGTGCGATTGTCCACCGAGGTCACCCAGCGCTGCACCATCCCCGGCCCGAACGGCCCGTCCCGCAACACCGTCTCCGGAATCACCCCCCAGCCCAGCTGCTCGGAGATCAGATACGACGCCACCTCCCGGCCCGCCAGCGTGCCGTCCGGGAAATCCCACAGCGGACGCTCCCCACGCACCGGCTTGTACACCACCCGCAACGGCGCACCATCGGGCTCGGGCGCCGCGATCTCACACACCAACGTCAGATTGCTGGCCACACCGACCCGCCCGACGATCTCGAGCTCGCCCTCCGACAGCGCCGGCACCACGATCACTCCTCGTCGAGCTCGGCCGCGCCGAAGATCTCGCCCCGCTTGTACCCGTTGGTGCGCACACACATGTGCCCCCGCGACGACAGCGGCTCACCGCACAGCGGGCACGGCGGACGCCCCGCCGCGATCACCCGCGCCGACCGCAACGCGAACTCCCGCGCCTGGATCGGCGTGAGGAACACCCGCACCGCGTCGGGGCCCTCCTCGGTGTCGTCGAGCACCACCGACTCGTCCACCTCGGTCTCGGTGATCGCCAGCAACTCCACCACCACCGCGTTCGCGTCGGCATCCCAGCCCAGACCCATGGTCCCGACCCGGAATTCGGTATCGATCGGCGTCACCAGCGGCGCCACATCGCGCACGTCCTCGCCTTCGGGCGGCACCTCGGCACCGAAACGGCGCGCCACCTCGTCCAGCAGCAACCCCATCCGGTCGGCGAGCACCTTCACCTGCTGCTTCTCCAGCAGCACGCTGACCACGCGCGGTTCCTGCACGGCCTGCAGGTAGAACGAACGATCGCCCGGTTCACCGACAGTCCCGGCGACGAAACGATCGGGGGTGCGGAATACATGGATTGCGCGTGACACATGCACCTCCTGATACGTGACCCTGTTCGACACTCACGAACACCCTCCCTCTAAGGAGAATCGCGGTGCCCCGCATTCCCATTATCCGCGCCGGCGGCCACCGCCACCTCGCCACCGGGCGCCAACGGCGCGGGCGCCACCCCCGACAACGCCGACAGATCCGCGCCGGTGTCGTTGAACTTCCACACCGACGGACCCAGCGGCCCGTAGCGCACCACACTGATCGAGGCAGGCTCCACCGCGATCCGCTGGAAACCGTCCAGATGCAGACCCAGCGCGTCGGCCAGGATCGCCTTGATGACATCGCCGTGCGCGCACGCCACCCACAGCACATCCCGCCCGGCACCCTCGGCGAGCCTGCCCTCGATGTCACGGATCGCGGCCACCGCGCGCTGCTGCACCTGCGCCAGACCCTCCCCGCCGGGGAACACCGCCCCCGAGGCGTGCGCCTGCACGACCTTCCACAGCGGCTCGGTCAGCAACTCCGCGATCGGGCGACCGGTCCACTCGCCGTAATCGACCTCGATCAACCGCTCGTCACAGTCCGGCTCCAGGCCCAGCTTCTCCGCCAGCGGCGCCACCGTGCGCTGACAGCGCAACAGCGGCGAACTGGCGATGTGTTCGATCGGCAACGTCGCCAGCCGGTCGGCTACCGCGACGGCCTGCTCGGTTCCGCGCTCGGTGAGCTCGACACCGGGACTCCGGCCCGCCAGGGTCCGTCCGACATTCGACGTGGACACTCCGTGCCGGAGCAGGATCACCGTCATGACAACAGCCTAACCATCACCGCGCCGCCGCTCAGGTCGCCGAGACGACGCCCGCGGCGAGCAGGCCCATCACCACCAGGCCCAGGATGATCCGGTAGCCGACGAACCAGTAGAACGAATGCTTGCCCACGAACTTCAGCAGCCACGCCACCGAGGCATAGCCCACCACGAAGGCCAGGATCGTGGCCACCAGCAACTGCGGTCCACTCGCGTTGAGCCCCTCACCGGCCGGTTCGAAGGCATCCGGCAGGCTGAACAGGCCCGACGCGGTCACCGCCGGGATCGCCAGCAGGAACGAGAACCGCACCGCCGCCTCCCGCTGCAGACCCAGGAACAGACCCGCCGTGGACGTCGCGCCCGAACGCGACACACCCGGAATCAACGCCAGGCACTGCGCCAGACCCATCACCAGACCGTCACGGGTGGTCAGCTTCTCGATCGGGCGCTCCTTGCTGCCGAAATGCTCACCCGCCGCGATCACCAGCGCGAACGCGATCAGCATGAACGACACCAGCCACAGATTCCGCGCACCGGTCCGGATCTCGTCCTTGAACAGGAAACCCAGCACACCGATCGGGATGGTGGCGATGATCACGTACCAGCCGATCCGGTAGTCCAGCTCACGCTGCGCGTCCCGCTCGTGCGCCTCGCGCGCGCTGCGGTCCATCACCGGCAGCTTGGTGGTGACCCGGTCACCGACCGGCACCGCCTCCTGCGAACGCTCCCGCAGCCGCATCCCCAGCGTGGTGAACCAGGCGATCACGATCCGCTTGATGTCCTTGGCGAAATACACCAGCACCGCCAGCTCGGTCCCGAGCTGGGTCACCGCGGTGAACGAGGCACCCGCGTCGGAACCGAAGAACACAGCCGAGACGATGCGCAGATGCCCCGACGAGGACACCGGCAGGAACTCCGTGAGCCCCTGCACCAGCCCGAGTACCAATGCCTGTATCCAGGTCATCGACTCGCCCACCACGTCCTCCTGCTGCCTCACGCCCGAAAGACCGCGTCCTCCTGGGCTTTTGCTTGCGCGTGCGGCACCGACGGCCGCGACCTCGCAGCGACCCTACCCGTCACCGTCGCCCGTCGCCGCCCGCCCACCTAGGGATCTGCTGAGAGTGCGGGTCGTCGGCGGGTGCGACCGCGCTGTGCGCTTAGTCTGGTCGCCGTGACGAAAGCGCGGGCGCGGTGATGGAACAGCGAACGGTGGGACGCAGCGGACTTCGGGTGTCGCGGATCGGCCTGGCGACACATACCTGGGGCACCCATACCGACGCCGACGAGGCAGCGGTGCAATTGGCGGCGTTCACCGAGGCCGGTGGCACGCTCGTCGACACCTCCCCGATGTACGGCGACGGCGCCGCCCAGCAGATCCTCGCCGATCTGCTCGGTGACCTGGTCTCCCGCGACGACCTCGTCCTCAGCGGCTGCGCGGGCGTGGTCCTGCACGCCCCCGGCAGCGGAGTCGGCGACAACGTCCCCGCCCCCGCCGCGGTCGGCCCCGTCATCGACGCCTCCCGCCGCACCCTGCTCAAACAACTCGACCGCACCCTGCTCGAATTGGGCACCGACCATCTCGACATCTGGAGCATCGCCGCCTGGGACCCCTACACCCCGCTCGACGAGGTGGCGGCCACCATCGAGACCGCCGTGCGCACCGGACGGACCCGTTACGCGGGCGTGCGCGGCTTCGCGGCCTGGCAGCTGGCCAGCCTCGCCGCCATCGCCCCGATCACCGCGGCCCAGACCACGTACTCCCTGCTGGCTCGCGGCACCGAGCACGATGTGATTCCCGCCGCCCGCCACCACGGGGTCGGTACCATCGCCGCGGCGCCGCTGGCGGGGGGCATCCTCACCGGGAAATACCGCGACGGCGTACCGGCCGACTCGCGCGGCGCCGACGAGTCCACCGCCGCCGAGATCCGGCGCAGGCTCGACGACGAACGCGCCGTGCGGGTGGTGGATGCCCTGGTCACCGCTGCCGACGGCCTCGGCACCTCACCGCTGGCGGTGGCCCTGGCCTGGATCCGCGACCGGCCCGGCATCACGAGCATGATCGTCGGCGCCCGCGATATCGGCCAGCTGACCGGTGTGCTGGCCGCCGAGACCCTGGAACTGCCGCGCGCGATCGCCGCCGCCCTGGACGACGTGAGCGCCCGTTCCGAATGATGGCTAGCCTTACCTGCATGAAACTGCGTGGTGTGTTGACGGCGATGCTCGCGGCGACGGTGCTCACCGGCACCGTCGCTTGCACCGGAAGCAATTCTGCATCGACTGCCATTTCTGGTGGACCGGCGACCGCCCAACTCGCCGACCTCGACCCCGTCCCCCTCGACGGCGCCACACCCACCCCGAAACTCCCGGTCACGGTCAAGTCCTACGACGGCAGCGACGTCACCGTCACCGACACCTCCCGCATCATCGCCGTCGACCGCTACGGCACCCTCGCCCAGACCGTCTGGGCCCTCGGCCTCGGCGCCAACCTCGTCGGACGCAGCACCTCCGCGTCCTTCCCCGCCGTCGCCCACGTCACCAACGTGGCGGGCGGCAACGGCAGCCTCAGCGTCGAAGCCGTCCTCGCCCTGCGCCCCTCGGTCTTCCTCACCGACACCACCAGCGCCGCCCCCGCCGTCCGCGAACAACTCCGCGCCGCCGGCGTCACCGTCGTCTACTTCGACCCCGAACGCAGCATGGACGGCGTCGTCCCGCAGATCGAAGCCGTCGCCGACGCCCTCGGCGTCCCCGAGGCAGGCGAAAGGCTGGGCCGGCGCACCCGCGACGAGATGGCCACCGCCACCGCGGGCGTCCCCCTCCAGGACCCGCGACCCAAGATCGCCTTCCTGTACCTGCGCAGCACCGCCATCACCATGATGGCCGGACGCGGCTCCGGCGCCGACTCGCTCATCACCGCCATCAACGGCATCGACGCGGGCACCGCCGCCGGAGTGAACGAACCGTTCGTCACCATCACCAGCGAGGCCATGATCGCCGCCGCACCCGACGTGCTGCTGGTCATGTCCGACGGCCTGAAATCCGTCGGCGGCGTCGACGGACTCGAGAAAGTCCCCGGCATCGCCCAGACCCCCGCGGGCCGCAACCGCCGCGTCGTCGACATGGCCGACGCCGTCATCCTCAGCTTCGGCCCCAACACCGGCCGCGTCATCACCGCACTGTCCGACGCGGTCTACGGCAAACCCGCATGAACGACACCGACCTGACCAAGCCGCCGGACGCACCCCGCATCACCGACGCGACCCCCGACCCGCTCCCACCCACCCGGCACCGGGCCACCCGCGTCACCGTCGTCTTCGCGCTCGCGCTGCTCGCGCTGGTGATCCTGGCCCTCGTCTCGGCGGTCCTGGGCCAGGTCCCCACCACCGCCGCCGAAGTCCTCGGCAGCATCGCCCACCGCATCGGCCTGGATCTGGGCCCCCTCCCGGCGCACCCGGCGGGCGAGGTCACCCTCTGGGAGGTGCGATTCCCCCGCGTCGCCCTGGCCATCCTCGTCGGCGCCTCGCTGGCCACCGCCGGGGCGCTACTGCAAGGCGTCTTCGCCAACCCGCTCGCCGAACCCGGCGTCATCGGGGTCTCCGCGGGCGCGGCCGTCGGGGCGGGCACGGTGATCGTGATCGGCGGCGCGTTCGTCGCCGCCTGGTCGGTCGCCGCCGCGGCCTTCGTCGCCGGACTCATCACCACCGCGCTGGTGTACCTGTTGTCGAGATCCGGCGGACGCACCGAAGTCGTCACCCTGATCCTCACCGGCGTCGCCATCAACGCCTTCGCCGGCGGACTCATCGCCCTGCTGCTGTTCGTCGCCTCCCCCGCCGCCCGCGACCAGATCGTCTTCTGGCAGCTCGGCAGCCTCAACGGCGCCACCTGGCCCTCGGTGGCCATCGTGGCCACCCTCGCCGGTACCGGCATCCTCGCCGCCATCCTCATCTCACCGAAACTGGACCTGCTCGCTCTCGGCGACTCCGCCGCGCGCCACCTCGGCGTCGATGTGGAGCGGCTGCGCAGGCAGGTCATCGTGGTCGTCGCCGTGCTCACCGCCGCCGGTGTCGCCTTCAGCGGCATCATCCTGTTCGTCGGACTGATCGTGCCGCACCTGGTCCGCATGATGGTCGGGCCCGGTCACCGCGTACTCGTCCCGCTCAGCGCCATCCTCGGCGCCGTCGTGCTGCTCGGCGCCGACGTGCTCGCCCGCACCCTGGTCCACAACGCCGACCTCCCGCTGGGCATGCTGACCTCGCTCATCGGCGGACCGTTCTTCTTCTGGCTGCTGCGCCGCACCAGGGCCAGGGCGGGAGGCTGGGGATGACCGACACCGCCCGCCGCACCACCTCCTGGCGATCCCTGTTCGCCCGCACCCCCGACGTGCCCCCTCGCCCCGAACCCGGCACCGTCACCCTGCGCGCCACCGGGCTCACCGTGCGACGAGGACAGCGCACCGTCCTCGACGATGTCGACTTCCAGGTCGCCGCGGGCGAGCTCGTCGCCCTCGTCGGCCCCAACGGCGCCGGTAAATCTAGCCTGCTCGCCGCCCTCGCCGGCGAACTGGAACCCAGCACGGGCACCGTGAAACTCGAAGGCCACGCGCTCACCCACTGGAACCACGCCGACATGGCCCGCCGCCGCGCCGTCCTGCCCCAGTCCCATGCCGTCGGCTTCCCCTTCACGGCCAGAGAAGTCGTCGCCATGGGCCGCTCACCCTGGCTGCACACCGCCGCCGCCGAACACGACGACACCGTCATCGCCGCCGCACTCGTCGCGACCGATGTCACCCACCTCGCCGGACGCCCCTTCCCCTCCCTGTCCGGCGGTGAGCGCGCCCGCGTCGCCCTGGCCCGCGTCCTCGCCCAGGACACCGCCACCCTCCTGCTCGACGAACCCACCGCCGCCCTCGACATCGGCCACCAGGAAGCCGTCCTGCGCCTGGCCGCCGACCGCGCCGCCACGGGCTCGGCCGTCGTCGTCGTGGTCCACGACCTCGGCGTCGCCGCCGCCTACGCCGACCGGGTCACCGTCCTGGACGGCGGACGCGTGGCAGCCGACGGACCACCCCGCACGGTCCTCACCCGCGAACTCCTCACCGAGGTCTACCGCCACCCCGTCGACGTCTTCGACCACCCCACCACCGGCGCACAACTGGTCCTGCCCGACCGCGACCGGAACCCGGATGCCCACAGCTGAAGCCGCATCGAGGACGGTCCCACGTTCGCGGCTCGGTAGTGTGGCGGCCGAACGGTAGGTAGACAGCGCCGGGAGGCGGCGGCTCCGCTGCACCAGCGGGCCGCGCAGGGGCTGTCTACGAGTTGATCTCGGCACAACCCGGTTACCTCTAGGAGAACCTGCGTGTCCGTATACCTGTATCGGTGGGGAAAATTCGCTTTCCGGCGCAAGTGGATCGTCCTTCCCGCCTGGCTCCTGTTCCTCGCCGTACTCGCGACATCCGGCGCCGTGCTCAGCACGTCGATGAGCGACGAGTTCAGCATGCCGTCGCTGCCGTCCGAACGCGCGACCGAAATCCTCGACAAACAGTTCCCCGGCATGTCCGAACAATTCGGGATCGACGCGGTCAGCGGTGACTACGTCTTCGCCGCACCCCCGGGAACGAGACTCACCGACAAGGACAATCGCGCGGCCCTCGACGCGATGATCACCGACCTGCGGACACTCACGGTCGACGGCAAGTTGCTCGTGACCGCCGAAGACGGTGCGGCACTGCGGAATCCGGTCGACGTCACCCAGGCGATGCGCTGCCTCACCGGCCCCGACCCCGCCCTCTGTTCGGCCGCACCGCTCAACGTCCTCGATGCGCACGCCCCGGCCACCGTCGCCGTCCTCACGGTCCCGTTCGACATCGCCTCCGCCGTCGACGTCAGCACCCAGCAGCGCGCCGCCGCCTACCACGTCGCCGACTCCGCCCGCGCGCACGGACTCACCGTCGAGATCGGCGGCGCCATCGCACACGAACAGCAGCAACCCGGTGGACAAGCCGAGATGATCGGCATGGGCGTGGCACTGGTCGTGATGATGATCGCCTTCGGCGCCATCGTCGCCGCCGTCGTCCCGATCGTCACCGCCATCGTCGGCCTCGGCGCCGCGATGTCGGTCATCCTGCTGGGCACCTCGATCATCGAGGTACCCAGCTTCACCACCTTCCTGGCATCGATGATCGGCATCGCACTGTCGATCGACTACGCGCTGTTCATCGTCTCCCGGTACCGGCACGAACTGCGGGTGACGGCCGATCCCGAAGAGGCCGCGGGCATCTCGGTCGGCACCGCCGGATCCGCGGTGGTGTTCGCCGGCCTCACCGTGATCATCGCGCTCGGCGCGCTGAGCATCGTCGGGGTCGACTTCTTGACCTTCATGGGGCTCGGTGGCGCCATCGCCGCGTTCTTCGCGGTCCTCACCGCGATCACGCTCATGCCCGCCCTGCTCGGCGCTTTCGGCCGAATCCTGTTCACTCCCCGGCTCCCGCTCGTCGCCCGGCACGACCCGCAAGACCACACCTCCACCACCTTCGGCACGCGCGTGGCCCGGCTGATCGGCACCGCACCCTGGGCCGCACTGCTGCTGTCGGTAGCCGCCCTGGCCGCACTGGCACTGCCCGCACTGGACCTGCAGCTCGGGCTGCCGGGCGAAGACAGCTTCCCCACCGACTCCACCGCCCGGCAGGCCTACGACATGCGCACCGAAGGATTCGGTGAAGGCAGCAACGGCGTCCTCACCGTCGTCGCCGACCTCGAGCACGTCCCGGAAGGCGACCGCGCCGCCGCCGTCGACGCACTCCGCGACCGGCTCGCCGCCTTTCCGCAGATGGACCATCTCAGCACCCCGACCTTCAGCGACAACGGCCTGGGCGCACTGCTCAACGGCGTACCGAAATCCGGGCCGAACAACCAGGACACCAAAGACCTCGTCCGCAAGGCCCGCGCCGCCGAAAGCGCATTGACCCAGCGATACGGCATCGAATACGGGATCACCGGCACCACTGCCATCTACGCCGACATGGACCACGTCCTGCTCGGCAAGATCGTCCCCTATCTGGCGATCGTCGCAGGCGCCGCCTTCATCCTGCTGATCCTGGTCTTCCGGTCCATTCTGGTGCCGTTCACCGCCGCACTCGGGTTCCTGCTGTCCATGGCGGCGACCTTCGGCGCCACGGTCCTGGTCTTCCAGCAGGGTGCCTTCGGCCTGATCACCGATCCGCAACCGATCGTCAGCTTCCTGCCGATCATGCTGATCGGGTTGGTATTCGGGCTCGCGATGGACTACCAGGTGTTCCTGGTGACCCGCATCCGCGAGGAATACGTCGACGGCAAGTCACCGAAAGCCGCCATGATCTCCGGCTACCACCACGGCGCCCGGGTGGTCACCTCGGCGGCCGTCATCATGATCTCGGTATTCGGTTCCTTCCTGCTCGAATCCGACGTCACCGCGAAGTCCATGGGCTTCGCGCTCGCCGCCGGTGTCGCCATCGACGCGCTGCTGGTACGGATGGTGCTGGTCCCCGCCCTGCTGGTGATCATGGGCAGATGGTCGTGGTGGATCCCGGCATGGCTCGACCGTCTCCTGCCCGTCATCGACGTGGAAGGCACGAAACTGCGGCGCCTGCCAGGCGAGCACACCGAGCAGCCCGACGATTCGCCGCGGCTCACCAACGGCGGCACGGTGCGCGGCCTGGATACCGGGCACCTCATCACGGCCGGCGCCCGGGCGATCGGCGGTCGCGTCACCCGCGACGGCGGGCAACCGGTGCCCGACGCGGTGCTGACGCTGGTCGACGCACACGGCCACCAGATCTCCCGGACCAACAGCGACCACAACGGCGGTTACGCCATCGATCCGCCCGTGCCGGGACGCTATGTCCTGATCGTCTCGGCGCACGGTCTGCAACCCGACGCCGTGCACGTGACCACCGCCGACGGCGTCGCTCAGCGCGTCGACCTCACCCTGCACGCGTCCGGCGAACTGTCCGGCCTGGTCCACACGATCACCCGGAAACCCGTGGCCGACACCACCATCACCGTGACCGACCTGCACGGCCGGGTCGTCGGGGCGGCCGTCACGGCATCCGACGGCGGCTACGCTTGCCACGGCATCGCGCCGGGCACGTACACCCTCGTCGCGGTCGCCGCGCAGATGCGGCCCACCGCCACCACGCTCACCGTGCCCGACAACGGTCGGCTGCGTTTCGATGTCGAGCTGGCGCCGATGGCGATGCTGTCGGGCACCGTCCGTGCCGAAGGACGCGGCATGTCCGGGGTGCACGTGACGGTGCTCGACAGTTCGGGTGCGGCCGTCGGCACCGCGCGCACCGACGAGGACGGCCGATACTCGGTCCACAACCTGCCCGACGGCGACTACACCCTGATCGCCCGCAGCTATCCCCCGGCCACGAGCCGGGTCACCATCTCCGGCAGCGAAACCGGCCACGACATGCGCCTGAGCTTCGACGAACACTCGGACGCGATGAGCGATTAGACGGCGGAGGGTGGGGACCACCTTTCGGTTGCGGTGCCCACCCTCCGCCGTCCTTGATGTTTTTGGAAGGTTGGTATCGGTGTGCTTGTCGGACACGATGGCTGGTGAGATACATATTTAGATGCGCATATCCACGTATCACAATGTAGTTCAGTGACAAGCTGAAAGGAACCCGATGAGACGACCGGGCTGCTCGTCAGTCCACGCGATCCGCCCACTTTTCGCCGACTCGATCCGTAGGGCCGCTCGCCCCTACCCCGTCGGCCGGGTGGTGGGGAACCCGGGCCGTCACTCCCCCACCACCGCGGCGATCAACGCCAGATGATCTTCAGCAAGGCAGGTGTCAGCACCATGCGGATGATCGTGGCGTCGATGATGAGAGCGACGATCATGCCGTAGGCGATGTACTTCATGAGGACCAGATCCGAGAAGCCGAACGCGCCCGTGACGACGATCAGGATGGCCGCGGCCGAGGTGATCACGCCGCCGGTGTGTGCGACGCCGTAGCGGATGGACTCGGTCGCATCGGCGCCCGACGCGCGTTTCTCGGCGATTCTGGACAGCAGGAACACCTCGTAGTCGGTGGACAACCCGAAGATCACCGTCACGATCAGCGCCACCACCGCGAACATCAGCGGTCCCGGTGTGAAGGCGAAGGTGTCCGAGCCGTGGCCTTCGACGAAGATCCATGTCAGCACGCCCAGGGTGGACATCAGGCTGAGCACGCTCATCGCGACGGCCTTCATCGCCAGGATCACCGAGCGAAAGGCGATCATCATCAGGGCCAGCGCCGCGGCCATCAGGATGGCCAGCAGCAGCGGGAGTCCGTCGATCAGGCCGTTGATGCTGTCGCGTTCCAGCGCGGGGATGCCGGCGACCATCACGTCCACACCCGGCGGTGCGGGCAGGGCGCGCAGCGCGTCGATCACCCGGTCGGCGTCGCGTTTGTCGCTCAGGCCCGCCGACAGGACGTTCACATCGTCCTTGGTCGGTGCGGCCGGTTCGAATCTGCCGGTCAGGCCCGGGATCTGATTGGCCTCGAACCGGATGTCGCTCAGCTGCTGCGGTGACGCCCCGACGACGACCAGCTTGAGCGGCTCGGTGCGGAAACCAGGGAACAGCCGGTCGAAGTCCTGCTGGGCCACGCGCGCCGGATTGTCGGCGGCAAGGTACTTCTCGCTGATGCCACCGAACTCGATGTGGCGCATCGGGATACTCAGGGCCAGCAGTGCCAGCACGATCGGCACGACCACCGCCCACGGCCTGCGCATCGCCCACTGAGCCAGCCGGGAGAAGAATCCGGCGTCGATCTCGGCCTCGGTCTTGCTGCGGGTGAACCGCTTCCAGCCCAGCCAGTCGATGCGGGTACCGACGATGCTCAACGCGGCGGGCAACGCGGTGACCGACAGCAGCGCCGCCAGCATGACCGCGGAGATACCGCCGTAGGGCACCGAACGCAGCACCCCGTTGGGGAAGATGAACAGCGCGCCCAGACTCACCGCGATGATCGCGGCCGAGAACAGCACGGTGCGGCCCGCCGTGGCGACGGTACGGGCGGTCGCTTCCTCCACATCGCGTCCCGCGGCGAGTTCCTCCCGGAATCTGGTCACGGTGAACAGCCCGTAGTCGATCGCCAGGCCGAGGCTGACCAGCGTCATCACCGCGCTGGCGAACACATTGACCTCGATGTGCGCGGTGAGCAGACGCAGGATTCCGGAGGTGCCCAGGATGGTGAGCCCGCCGATCATCACCGGCAGCAGGGCACCGATCACGCCACCGAACACGAAGTACAGCAGGATCGCCACGATCGGCAGCGCGATGATCTCGGCGCGCTTGATGTCGTGCTGCATCCCGATATTGATGCCCTCGACCACCGGTTGCAGGCCGGCCAGCTGCACCGTGGTGCCGCCCGGTCCCCCACCCGGCACGTCCGCGTTCAGGTGCGGTTTCAGCGCGAGATAGTTGTTGACCGTGGCTGTTCCGCCGCCACCGGCCAGGCCGATGCTGGCGAACGCGTGCTGTTTGGTGGGGTCGGAGGCGTTGGCCGAGAAAGGGCTGTCCCAGTAGCTGTCGATCTTGTGGATGCGTTCGCCGTACCGCGCGCGCAGGTCCGCCAGCGCGGCCGTCACCGGACCGCGCACCGACGCGTCGTCGACCGTGGTGCCCGGCGGCGCGGTGTAGATGACGATCAGATCGCCGTCGGTGTCGCGGCCGAAGGTGTCGTCGGCCAGTTTCGAGGCCGCCACCGACTGGCTCGACTCGTCGAACCAGCCCTCCTGGGTGTAGCGGCCCGCCAGATCCCGGCCGAACCAGCCGGAGATCAGCACCGTCAGGACGAACAGCCCGAGCACGAGGTAGCGGTGGCGGTGGACGAACCGGCCCCACCGCATCGAACGCGATTCCCGCATGGTCAGCCGCAGGCGGCGGTGCGGTAGTCGGCCGAGCGCAGGATGCCGCACAGGTCGGTGCGCGAGATCTTCCACTTACCGTCGAGCAACACGAAATGCACGATGGTGGTGCGGACATTGGTGCCCGAACCGTCCTTGTCCAGGCGCATCGTGGCGGTGAGGGTGCCGTCGCGGTTGTCGAAGACCGGATCGACCACGCCGTACACGGCGTGCGGGTTGTCGCGCAGCGCCTTGTACATGTCGGGGATGGCGTCCTTGAACGCGGCACCGTCCTCGATCAGGTCGGTGCGCTCGACATCGGGCAGGTTCGGGTCCAGCGCGCGTTTGATCTGCGCGTCGAGCTCGGCGGCGCTCGGCAGCGGGGCATTCGCCTTGCTGGAGGAGATCGCGATCGAGGACGCGAGGGAGGCGTTGGCCGAGGAGCGTGCCGCGTCGACCGAAGCCTCGTCGGTGGTCCCCGAGCACGCGGTGAGCGCGACGAGGGCCGTGAGGCAGGCGGTGGCCGCAGCGGCCCTGGCGAAAAGTGTGGAAGACATCACCATCTACATACCATCAATCGCCGCGCTGATCCGGCCCAGCAGGCCACGCATCATCGTGGTGTCCCGGCTCGCGGCCCCGGCGACCGGTGTGGCGTGGTGCAGCAGATCGCGGACGAAGGCGCTCACGCTGCGTTCGTCGCCGAGGTCGATGTCGGTCACCTGGGCGTGTGCGGTGGCCACCACGTCCTCGGGCTGGGGCACGGCTTCGCCCAGGTCGGCGCGATAGATCTCGATGGTCAGCGTGGCGCCGCGGGTGCGGAAGACGAAGGGGCGCCCGTCCTCGGTGGTTCCGAAGCCGTGGGCGAACGGTCCGACGGAGATGTCATCGATGCCGAAACCCGCTGGTGTCATCGTGGCGATCTCCTGCCGTTGCTCGGCCATCAATTGTCGACGCGTCAACAGTAACCCGCGTCACCGACACCGCCGACGGCCCCACCCGGTCGGAGCTACTGGTGAGTCATCATGGTCAGATGGTGATCAGCGGTCACCTCGTGCGGAATGAAGGAGTTCGGTGCATGCGCCCTCGCGGCTCGCTCGCCTCAGCGTTTCTCGGCGCGGCGGCACTGGTGGTGCTGACGGGATGTGCCGGTGACGACGGCGGCCCCGACGTACCGACCAGGGAACCCGCCACCGCGGCGGTCTCCCCAGCCACCACCGTCTCCCCCACGGGTCAGGTGCTGCCCGCCCCCGCCACCGCGGCGCTGCTCGCCGAACGCTCGACCGGTCGCGTCGCCGCCCTCGACACCGCGGGCACCACACTCACACTGATCGACCCCGCGGCGCCCACCGCCCCGCGCACGGTCACGCTGCCCGCCACGGGCGTCACGCTGGCCCAGGGCGCGCCGGGCGAGATCCTGGTGGCCGCCCAGGGCCGTGTCCTGCGTGTCGACGCGGCGACGGGCGCGGTCACCGAGACCGCCGTCGACGGCGATGTGCGCAGTGTGCAAACACGCAGCGACGGCACGCTCGTCGTCGGTACAGCCGACGGCACGGTACGCGTGCTGGCCGCCGACGGCACCGTGACGCGCACGGTCACCGGCCTGGTCTCGGCCGACGCCATCGCGGTCACCGGTGAGGACATCACCGTCCTCGACCGGAAACAGACCGCCGTGGTCAGCGTGCGCGACGACGCGCTGGGCCTGATGCTGCGCGCTGGTGACGGCGCCACCAACCTGGTCACCGACCCGCACGGACGCATCGTCGTCACCGACACCGCGGGCGGTGAACTGCTGGTCTACTCGGCCGGTCCGCTCGTGCTGCGGCAGCGTTTCCCGGTACCATCATCGCCTTACGCGCTCGCCTACGATCCGCGTTCCGACACGGTGTGGGTGACCCGCACGCAGAGCAACGAGGTCGTCGGCTACGACCTGTCGACGGGCATCGGTGTCGAGGTCGGACGCTTCCCGACGCTGCGCCAGCCCGACGCGGTGACCGTCGACGAACGCACCGGCGACCTGTACGTGGCCTCGGCCGCGGGCGACGGTCTGCAGCGGATCGGCGCGGACGAGCGGAAGAGAGGGCAGTGATGGCCACCAAGCCTCGCGGTTCGCGCTCGGCGATCCCGCCGAGCTGGGAAACCAGCAACGACGACTACGAGTACGTGCCGCTGCGGTTGCCGCCCGACGTCACCCGGGTCACCGCCTCCATGCGGCTGGCCATCCAGGCCGAATTCGGCGGGTGGGAACTGTCTCGGGTCCGCGCCTACACCGACGGCAGCCGCCGGGTGTTGTTGCGCCGCCGCAAGAACGCCGTCCTCCCTGTGCCCGAACCCGGATTGTGAGCCGACCCATGTACGCCCTGTTGTTACGCCTGATGTTCCTGATCCCGCCGGAGCGGGTGCACCACCTGGTGTTCGCGACCCTGCGGTTCGCGACCTGGTTCCCGCCCACCCGGTGGCTGGTCCGCAAGCTGACCGTCGTCGAGGATCCGATCCTGGCGACCACCGCCTTCGGCGTCGACTTCGCCGCTCCGCTGGGCCTGGCCGCCGGGTTCGACAAGAACGCCGACGGCGCGAACACCTGGGGTTCGCTCGGTTTCGGTTTCGCCGAGATCGGCACCGTCACCGCGCACGCGCAGCCGGGTAACCCGGCCCCGCGCCTGTTCCGGCTGCCCGCCGACCACGGCCTGATCAACCGCATGGGTTTCAACAACCACGGTGCCGCCGCGGCCGCCGCCCGGCTGCACGGCGCGCGTCCGACGGTCCCGATCGGGGCCAATATCGGCAAGACCAAGGTGGTCGAGCCCGAGGCCGCCGCGGCCGATTACGCCACCAGCGCCCGGCTGCTCGGCCCGCTGGCCGATTTCGTCGTGGTCAATGTGTCCTCGCCCAATACGCCGGGTCTGCGCGATCTGCAGGCGGTCGAATCGCTGCGCCCGATCCTGCAGGCCGTGCTCGATTGCGTGTCGGTGCCGGTGCTGGTGAAGATCGCCCCCGACCTGTCCGACGAGGATGTCGACGCCGTCGCCGACCTGGCCGTCGAGCTCGGCCTGGCCGGCATCGTCGCCACCAACACCACCATCCGCCGCGACGGCCTGCGCACCCCGGCCGCCGAGGTCGAGGCCATGGGCGCCGGTGGGCTGTCCGGCGCGCCGGTGGCCGATCGCTCGCTCGAGGTGCTGCGCCGCCTGTACGCGCGCGTCGGGGACGAGGTCGTGCTGATCTCCGTCGGTGGCATCGAGACCGCCGAGCAGGCGTGGGAGCGCATTCTCGCCGGTGCCACGCTGCTGCAGGGCTACACCGGTTTCATCTACGGCGGCCTGTTCTGGACCACCCGCATCCACCGTGGCATCGCGGCGAACCTGCGGGCGGGCGGATTCCGCTCGCTGGCCGAGGCGGTCGGCGCGGAGCACCGCGCGCACTCGGCCTGAGTTATCCGAAGTAGACCCGGCGGGTCGCGTTGCCGTGCCCGAACAGCTCGGGCGCGGTACGCGGGCCCGCCGGTGCCGTCTGCGCGGCCAGTGCCGCCGGGTCGCCGTCGAAGCGTTCGATCATCCGCTTGTAGAGCCGGATGATCGCCTGTTCCCACACGATGCCGAGAGTGTCGGCGTAGGCGTTGATCTGCGCGTGCGCCATACGGTCGTGGGTGGCGTCCACATCGCTGAGCAGTTCGTCGAGCTGCATTCCCGCGAAAGCCTGTTCGCGGGTGAGCGCGCGCTCGGGCAGCCAGCTGAGGACCCAGACCTCCGGGCCTGCGCCCACGCGTTCGGCGTATTCGGGGCTGCGGGTGCTGCGCATGTCGTTCGGGGTGAGGTGGATGGTCATCGGACACCTCCGATTTTCCCTGAGGGGAGCGGTGGCTCCCGGGTGAATGCCCACTTCCAGTGTGGCATTTGCCCTTCACTGCGGTCAATTGCCGTTGTAAGTTGGTAATTGCCCGAACAGCGGGTCGCTAAACAACTTTCGTGTCGACTCTGGGAGGCCGGACGCGTGCCGATGGTTCCGCAGGACCCCCGCACGGACGTGGTGCGTGCCATTCTCGCGCGCCTCGGCAAATTCTCCGGTGTCAGCGCGGATCGGTTGCGGCACACCGAGATCGGGGCCGCGCCGATTCTCGAGCTGCCGGTGGTCACGCGCTACGCGCAGCACGCCGGGATCGCCCCGGAGGACGCGGTGCTGCCGGTGCTGCGGGAAGCCGCCCGGCAATTGCCGCCGAGCCAGCTGCTCATCGCCGACGCGACGCTGGTCCTCGGACTGCTGCGGGACCCGGCGATCGCGGGTGTCGACCCGGCCGCGCTCTACGCGGTCAATCTCGGTGCTCGCCGGATCCACCTGGCACAGCAGTGGAACCAGCTGCACACCGCGCTCGGCGCGACGACGATCCCCGACGCGCCCACCGTCAAACGCCTGCGATCCAGTGCCGAACGCGAGGCGCTCACCGCACTGGCCGCCCTGCTCACCACGGGAACGGCACCCGACCCCGCCACCGGATCAGCCGTACCGCCGCCGCTGTCGGCCGAGATGGTCACCGTGGTCGGTGACGCGGTGATCGACCATCTCTATCGCGTGGACACCTTCCCCGGCGAGAACTCCCCCGTCGGCGGCACGTTCGCCGGGGCGCCCGGCGGCAAGGGCCTCAACCGGGCGGTGGCCGCGGCGCGGCTCGGGCTCGACGTGCGACTGCTGGCCGCCATCGGCGCCGACGACAACGGTCAGCAGATCCGCGACCTGCTCGCCCGGCACCGCATCGGCGAGGCACTGGTCAAGGTGGTGCCGAACGCCGCGACGCTGGTCACCGCCGTGATCATGACCCCGAGCGGCGAGGTCAGGCTGATCGGCTGCCGGGACCCGCACGTGCAGCTGAGCACCGAGGACCTCGACACCGAGTCGGTGCGCGCGACACTGGCCGCGTCGTCGGTGGTCGTGCTCACCTTCGAACAGCCCGCTCCGATCCTCGAGTACCTGCTCGCGCAGCTGCGCGCGCTGCCCGAGCGTCCCCACGTGATCGTCTGCGCGACACCGAGTCTGCCCGCACCGCAGAGCCTCTACACGTATCTCGACGTGGTGGACCATCTCGTCGGCTCGAGCACCGAGCTGGACGCGCTGCTGCCCGAGGTGCACACCGCCTCCCCCGCCGACACCGCCCGCAGGCTGCGCGGCCTCGGCGTGTCGGCGGTGTGCGCGGTGGACGGTTTCGCCTGCACGGTCTATTCCGAGGACGACGACATCGTCGTCGACCACTTCCCCCAGGTGCTCAAGGCCGCCGTCGGCGCGGCCGCCGCCTTCGCCGCGGCGCTGGCCGCGCGGGTGGTGGGCTCCGGTGGCGCGCTGACGGTTCCGGACTATGTGTGGTGTACCGCGGCCATGTTGCCGACCCAGAAGCTCGGGGTGGTCTCGACGGTGTTTCCCGACGTCACCGAGGTGGATCGGGTCGTGCACGTGTACGCCGACGCCGTTCACCCGGACGTGACACCCGGTTGACCTGTCCGCCGACACTCCGGGAGTAGAGTCGCGCCGTTGCCTTGCCCCTACCGTCCACGCGCCCGGGTCGCCCGGTGCCGGAACAGCCCTCGGAGGAGCGCTTGACGATCATCGAGTCCGTCCCGCACACACCGGATGCGGTGCCGGGACGCGGCGTTGAGGATCTGCGGCCGGATCATCTGTTCAGCCGCAACGGCACCCAGCTGCGGGTGCGGGTGCACGCGCTCGACAGCGACACCGACGGCGGCCATCTGCTGGTGTTCGGTGAGCTCGGCGAGCGGCCGCTGGTGCGGGTGCACTCGCGCTGCCTCTACGGTGACGCGCTCGGCTCCGACGACTGCGACTGCGGCCCGGAGCTGGCGCTGTCGATGGATCGCATCCAGGCCGAGGGTGGCGGCGTGCTGGTCTACCTCGAGCAGGAGGGCCGCGGCGCGGGCCTGCTGTGGAAGGCGATCGGCTATCGTGCCAGCGAGCAGTACGGCATCGACACCTTCGCCAGCTATGAGCGGCTCGGCCTGGACCCCGATGCCCGCCGCTACGAGCACGTGGCCAAGGCGCTGCTCGATCTGGGCATCCACCAGGTGCGACTGCTCACCAACAATCCGGAGAAGCTGCGCGCGCTGGCCGAGGCGGGGATCGCCGTCGAGGTGATCCCCCTCGCCATCCAGTTGCGCACCGACCGCGGCCGCCGGTACCTGGACGCCAAGATCCGGCACCGCAAGCACATGATTCCCCGCGATTTCGCGCCGTGGGCGCCGCAGTATTCGGCGTCCGCCGAGGTCGCGGTGGTGCCCGGGCGCCCGTGGTGGGCGCGGTGGCTGCGAGGTTTCCGGCCTGGCGGTCGTGGGTAACCCACGCCACAATCCCGTATGTCCGGTTACGATGAGTGAGCCGCGCCACTGCTGACGCCCATCGCTCGAGACGATGAGACAGTTCCACTCGCATTGGCTCGGTATCCGGCACGGCCTATTCGGGAACAGGGATATGACAGACATCGGTTTCGCGCACGCTTCCGGCGTCACGGTGCACACCGTGCCCGCCGCCTTCCAGCAGACCGCCGCGTTGCGGCCCGACCAGATCGCACTGCGCACGGTCGGGGGCACCCAGGAGATCACCTGGGCCGAGTACGCCACCCGCGTGCGCGCGCTCGCGGCGGGCCTGGCGAAACTCGGTGTGGGACACGGGGACGCGGTCGGGATCATGCTCACCAACCGCCCCGAGTTCAACCTCATCGACACCGCCGCGCTGCACCTGGGCGCCACCCCGTTCTCGGTGTACAACACCAGCTCCGCCGAGCAGATCGCGCACGTGTTCGCCAACGCGGGCAACAAGGTGGTCGTCACCGAGCAGGCGTTCCTGGACGTCATCCGGGAAGCAGGCGGCGAGATCGAGCACACCGTGCTCGTCGACGGCACCGCCGCGGGCACCATCACCCTCGCCGAGCTCGAGGCCGATCCGGCCGCCGATTTCGACTTCGACGCCGCCTGGCAGGCCGTGCAGCCGGGTGACCTGGCGACGCTGATCTACACCTCCGGCACCACCGGCCCGTCCAAGGGCGTCGAGCTCACCCAGACCAATGTGATCGCCCAGGTCGTCGGCCTGGTCTCGGGCCCGCTGCCGGTCGGTTTCGATGACCGCGCGGTGTCCTACCTGCCCGCCGCGCACGTCGCCGACCGCATCTCCGCGCACGCGATGAGCCTGCTCACCGGCATCCAGATCACCACTGTGCCCGACCCGCGCGAGATCGCCGCCGCGCTGCCCGACGCCCGTCCCACGGTGTTCTTCGGTGTGCCCCGGGTGTGGCAGAAGATCAAGGCCGGCATCGAGAACAAGCTCGCCGTGGAGCCGAGCCCGGTGAAGAAGGCGCTGGCCAACTGGTCGATCGGTGTGGGTGTCGCGCAGGCCAAGGCCAAGCTGTCCGGCGAGGGCGGCTCGGTGCTGCTGGGTGTGCAGCACAAGATCGCCGACACCCTGGTGCTGTCGAAGCTGCGCGAGGCGCTGGGCTTCGCCGAACTGAAGGTGGCCGCCTCGGGTGCGGCGCCGGTGCCGCCGGAGACCCTGGAGTACTTCCTCGGCCTCGGCTTCGCCGTCAGCGAGGTGTGGGGCATGTCGGAGACCACCGGTGTGGGCACCTACACCGAGATCGACAAGCCGCGGCCCGGTTCGGTCGGCCGGGTGATGGAGGGCTGCGAGCTGCGGCTGGACTCCGACGGCGAGGTGCTGCTGCGCGGTCCGATCGTCACCCCGGGCTACCGCAACATGCCCGACAAGACCGCCGAGGCCATCGACGACGCGGGCTGGCTGCACACCGGTGACATCGGCACCCTCGACGCCGACGGCTACCTGCGCATCGTGGACCGCAAGAAGGAGCTCATCATCAGCGAGGCGGGCAAGAACATCGCCCCGTCCAATATCGAGAACGCCATGAAGGCGGCCTCGTCGATGATCGGTCAGGCCGTCGCCATCGGTGAGGCCAAGCCCTACATCACCGCGCTGATCATGCTCGACCCCGATGTCGCCGCGTTGCGCGCCAAGGAGTTCGGCGCCACCGACGCCACCCACGCCGAGCTGGCCCGGCGCAAGGAGATCGTCGACGAGGTGCGTGAGGCCGTGCTCGCGGGTAACCGCAAGCTCTCGCGGGTGGAGCAGATCAAGCGCTTCGTCGTGGTGGAGACGCTGTGGGAGCCCGGTGGCGACGAGCTCACCCCGAAGATGTCGCTCAAGCGCACGCCGATCGCGAACAAGTACGCCGAGACGATCGAGGCGCTCTACGCGGCGACGCCGCCGGAGCACGTCGTCAACGTGAAGTAACCGACCGTCGACAGTGGCCCCGGACGAATACCGTCCGGGGCCACTGTCGTTGTGGTTCAGCGCTCTTCGTAGGTGCCGATCAGGGTGGCCCTGCCCAGGGTGTGGAAGAACAGGTTGAAGCCGAGGAACGCGGGCGCGGCGTCCGGCCCGACCTCGAGTTCGGGGACGTCGACCGCGTGCACCACCACGTAGTAGCGGTGCGGTCCGTGGCCCTTGGGCGGCGAGGCGCCGACGAATCCGGGGAACCCGCCGTCGTTGCGCAGGGTCACCGCGCCGGCGGGCAGCGTGCCGCCTTCGCTGCCCGCGCCGCTGTCCAGCGAGGTCACCGAGGCCGGGATGTTCGCCACGGCCCAGTGCCAGAAGCCGGAGGCGGTGGGCGCGTCGGGATCGAAGACGGTCACCGCGAAACTCTGGGTGCCCTCGGGGAATCCGGACCAGCTCAGCTGCGGCGAGATGTCCTTGCCGCCCGATCCGAACACACCTGACACCTGGTCGTTGGCCAGTGGCTGCCCGTCGGTGATGTCGGCGGAGGTGACGGTGAAGGAGGGCACCTGCGGCAGTGCGTCATAGGGGTTGTAGCTCATGGAGACCTCTCGGAGTGGTGGTCGATCAGCTGTGCAGAAGGAAATGTTCCAGTACCCGGGTGCCGAATTCCAGTGAGTGCACCGGCACCCGCTCGTCCACCCCGTGGAACAGGGCGGTGAAGTCCAGGTCGGGCGGCAGCTGCAGCGGCGCGAAACCGAAGCAGCGGATGCCCAGTCGCGCGAAGGCTTTCGCGTCGGTGCCGCCGGAGAGCATGTAGGGC
Organism: Nocardia sp. NPDC004415; assembly: GCF_053602435.1. NCBI lineage: Bacteria > Bacillati > Actinomycetota > Actinomycetes > Mycobacteriales > Nocardiaceae > Nocardia > Nocardia sp. NPDC004415. Next base: position 128,334 of record NZ_JBSGDP010000006.1, on the reverse strand, counting down.
ACGGTGCGGCCCTGCGGGTCGTTGGCGAGGACGGCGTCGTTCATGGCGTCGACGAGGTGACCGTCGAAGGTGGTCTCGTAGGAGTCGAGTTTGGTGATCCACTCGCGCTCCACATCGGGGCCGATCAGTTCGTCGACCTCGCGTTCGAAGGCGGCCTGCCTGCCGGGTACCACCCGGCAGTCCACCACGGCCTCGGCGGTCTGCGGGATCACATTGGCCTTGTAGCCCGCCGAGAGCATGGTCGGGTTGGCGGTGTCGCGCAGGGTGGCGCCGATGATGCGCGAGATGGTGCCGAGCTTGGCGAGCTGGCCCTCGATGTCGGGGCTGTGCGGGTCGAATTCGAGCCCGGACTCCTCGCTCACCGCGGCCAGGAACTCGGCCACCGAGTCCGAGAGCACCAGCGGGAAGGTGTGTTTGCCCAGCCGGGCGACCGCGTCGGCCAGGATGGTGACCGCGTTGTCCTCGTGCAGGAACGAGCCGTGACCGGCGCGAGCCTTGGCGCGCAACCGCATCCAGCCCAGGCCCTTCTCCGCGGTCTCCACCAGGTAGAGCCTGCGTTCGGTGCCGTCGGGGCGGGGCACGGTCAGCGAGAACCCGCCGACCTCGCCGACCGCCTCGGTGATGCCGTCGAACAGGTCGGGCCGGTTGTCGACCAGCCACTGCGAGCCCCACCGGCCGCCGTTCTCCTCGTCGGCCAGGAACGCGAACACCAGGTCGCGCGGGGGTACCGTGCCCTCGGCCTTGAACTGGCGGGCCAGCGCCAGGGTCATGCCGACCATGTCCTTCATGTCGATCGCGCCGCGGCCCCACACGTATCCGTCGCGGACCGCGCCCGAGAACGGGTGCACACTCCAGTCCGCGGCTTCGGCGGGCACCACGTCCAGGTGTCCGTGGATCATCAGCGCGCCACGGCTCGAATCCGCGCCCTTCAGCCGCGCAAACACATTGCCGCGCCCCGGTGCGCCGGATTCGACGTATTCGGTCTCGTAGCCGACGTCCTGTAGCTGCTGGGCCACCCATTCGGCGCATTCGCGCTCGCCCTTGGTGGTGGCGAGCTCGCCGGTGTTGGAGGTGTCGAACCGGATCAGCGTGCTGACCAGCTCCACCACCTCGTCCACCGCGCGGGACCGACCGTTCGAACCAGAATTCTCGCCAGATGCCGACACGTCCCTTTCCTACCACTGTCCGGCCCCACCCCGCGCCACCTCCCCGGACTCGCACCGATTCGCCGCTGCTCGCCGCACCGCCCGACTACGACTCGCGGTGAGCGCAATTCCCCGGTCGGGCCACCGAATTCGCCGCGGGTGCGGCGTGCGTGGTTGGCTGACACGGTGAGATCGCGCGGTGTCCGGATCGGAGCCACTCTGCTGGCGGGAGCCGCGACGCTGGCCGGCGCGGCCGGGGTCGCGCTGCATTTCGTCGGCTGGGCGGTGGAGCCGCTGGTGCTGGCCGCGTCCGCCGCGCCGTATCTGATGTGCGGCGCGGTACTCGGAACGGCCGGATTCGCGGTGACGCGGCAGTGGGTCGCCACCGGCGCGGCCGCGCTGGTGACGGTGATCGGTCTCGCGACGCAGGCACCCCTGTACATCGCCGACGGCGCAGAGGGCGCCGGGGTCGCGATCACGGCGATGCAGGCCAATCTGCTCTTCGATGGCGCCGACCCGTCCGCGCTGGTCGAGCAGGTACGGGCGCGGGACGTCGCGCTGCTCACCGTCAACGAACTGACCCGCCCGGCGGTGGACGCGCTCGGCCGGGCCGGGCTCGACGAACTGTTGCCGCACCGCTATCTCGCGCCGGGGCAGACCGCGAGTGGGACCGGGATCTGGAGCCGCTATCCACTGTCGGAGACGGTCGAATACGACGGGTTCGTGCTGAACCAGATCTCGGCGACCGCGACCGTGCCCGAGGTGGGGCCGGTCTCGGTCTACGCGATCCATCCGGTGCCGCCGATCTACGACACCGGTGTGTGGGCCGCCGAGCTGACGCGGCTGACGGCGATCATCGAATGCGCGCCGACCGGGCGTCCGGTGGTGGTCGGCGGCGACTTCAACGCCACCCACGATCACACCCGGTTCCGGGCGATGACGGCCGGGCGGTACGCCGATGCCGGGGCGCAGGCGGGTGCGGGCAGGCTGGTCACCTATCCGACCGACCAGCGCTTTCCGCCGGTGGTCGGTATCGATCACGTGCTCCTCGACGGGGCGCACGCGACCGGGGTCGAGACGGTGGATCTGCCGGGGGCCGATCACCGGGCGCTGGTCGCGCGCATCGTGCTGCATCGAGAACCGTAGTCACCGGCGCACGTCCGTCCGCTGACACGCCACGTCGTGAGCGGTCCGGGTTCGCGGACGTCGTTACGAAACAGGCGGCACGGTGTCGACACGTGTCGTCACCGTCGCGCCGCGGGTGGACGCTTCGCTCACCACCGTCTCGATGCGTGCGGCCATCGCCCGGCCTGCCGCGTGGAGGGGTTCGGTGGAGCGCAGGGTGCGGCCGAGGATGAACGCCCCTTCCAGTGCGGTCAGGATCGCCACGATCAGGTCGCGGGCCGCCGCTTCCGGTAGCCCTCTGGCCAGGAAGTAGGCCGTGCCCTGGTCGATCCAGTCGCGCATCACCTCGGCCGCCGCCTCGCGCAGGGGCGGTTCGCTGTCGGCGATCTCCCCGGCCACCGTGCCGACCGGGCACATGTTCATCCAGCCGGACTCCTCGAGCGTGCGCGCGGCCTCGGTGAAGGCGGCGGGCACCGCGACGCGCAGGTCCTCGTGCGGGTCCATCAGCAGCGGCAGCAGCTGGATGTAGGCGGCACCCGAGGTGCGCAGCGCTTCGGCGGCGATCTGCACCTTGCCGTGCGGAAAGTGGTGATACAGCGAACCCATCGGAGCCTGTGCCGCCGCGGTGATCTGTTTGACGGTGATCGCGCTGTAGCCGTGCACACGCAGCAGTTCGCTCACCGCGACGACCAGCCGTTCCCGCGTCGTCATTGACATCCGCTCGCTCACCGTTCCAGACTAGAGCATCCGCACTAGAGCGAACGCTCTACTCCGAGGAGGGCACCGTGCCGACCGTCGACATCCCCGCCGGACGTCTCCACTACCGCGACCAGGGCGAGGGCCCGCCAGTGGTCCTGCTGCACGGACTGCTGATGAACCACACGGTGTGGGATGCGGTGATCGACCTGCTGCCCGCCGGGTTCCGGTACGTGCTGCCCGATCTGCCTCTCGGCGCGCATCCCGAACCGATGAGGCCCGGCACCGATCTGAGCCTGCGCGGCCTCAACCACCTGATCGCCGATTTCCTCGCCGCCCTGGACCTGCGCGAGGTCACCCTCGTGCATTCCGACTGGGGTGGGGCGCTGTTCCTCACCGCGTACGGCCTCGACGAGCGCGTCGGCCGGCTCATCGTGTTCCCGTGCGAGGCGTTCGGCAACTTCCCGCCCGGCCTGCCGGGCAAGTCGGCGACCCTGGCCGCGTACCTGCCCGGCGGCGTGAGCCTGGCCCTGCGCCAGCTACGGGTGCCGTGGCTGCGCCGGACTCCCCCGCTGTTCGGCTGGATGGCCAAGTACCCGATCCCCGACGGCCTCGTCCACGGCTGGACCGAGCCCGGTCTGCGTCAACCGGCCATCCGCGCCGATGTGCTCGCCTACATGCGCTCGAGCCGTCGCAAGGCCGACCTCGTCGCCGACACCGAAGCCCTCCGGAACTTCTCCGGCGAGGCGCTCGTCCTCTGGTCCAGCGCGGGCAAGGTCATGCCCCGCGAGCACGGCCACCGGCTGGCCGCTCTGCTGCCCCATGCCCGGCTGGTCGAGATCGACGACGCCTACGTCCTGTCCATGCTCGACCGGCCGCGAGCTGTCGCCGCCGCCGTCACCGAGTTCCTCACCACCACCGGCGCCCGCCGATAGCCGTGCCGCACAAGCGGTCTCACCGCGGATCAGGTCTGCTGGAGTGGTTCGTAGACCTCCGCCCCGAGCCCGAAAGTCCAGGCGACGCCCTCGCGGGCGGTGCGGGTGGCCGGCGGGACGCGCAGCCAATAGGTGCGGTGGGTGCCGTCCGGTTCCGGGGTGGAGTTGACGACTTCGACCATCACCACGTCCTCGTCACCCACGAGCGCGATCCGCCACAGGACGCCGGTCTCGTCGCGATGCACCGGACGCGCGTCCGATTCGGTGAGATACCGGTCGTAGCCGTAGTACTCGAGCATCACCCGGCGCAGTTCGGCGTTCTCCTCGTCCCGGATGCGCTGCGGGGTCAGGGTGCGCAGGCTGTCGAGGAACCCGGCGGTGACCGGCATGCCGCGCCAGGCGTGCAGGGCGAAGCCGTCGGCGTAGGCGAGGGCCGGGCCGTCGCCGTTGTCGAGGCGGCCCGCTTCGTCGCGGTGCAGCTCGAGTGGACGCTCGGTGAGCACGGCGACATTCTCGTAGGGCCACCACCAGCCCGCCTGTGTCGCCACGGCGGCCAGGCCGTCGAGCGGGTTGCCGGGCCGGGTGTCGTAGGCGCTGAGCCAGGCGGCGTCGTGCTGACCGAGCACGGCGTCGAGCAGCAGGAGCCGGACCTGCTGCTCCCGGCGGGGATCTCCGTCGGCGACCGCCTCGAGCACGCCGGTCCGTAGACGTTCGACCACGGCGTTGGTGGACTCCCACAGGTCCGCGCCGGTCGCACGCCAGTGCGCGCCGTAGCCCTCGGCGCCCAGCTCGGCGTGCAGCCGCGCCCGTTCGGCCGACCAGGGACCGTTGCGTATCGTGTCGCGGACGGACGGGCCGGTCGCCTGCCCCTCGAACAGCAGGCGCACCGCCGCGGGCGGCGAAGCGGCCCACAGGATCCGGTCCGGTTCGGCCAGTCCGGCGCGGGTGTAGGCCAGCCGGACGCCCGCCTCCGCGGCGGCTCGGTCACCGGCACCGGTCGCGGCGGCCACCGCGCGCCAGTCGAGTGAGTTCGTCGTCGTGCTCATCAGTCCGCCACCACCCGCACCGAACCGGGGACGTACTCGCGTTGCCGGATCACCCGGAACCACCCCTTCGGCAAGACGATCGGCGCGTGTTCCTCGTGAACGACCCGCCCGCCCGTCGGCAGATGCAGCAGCAGCGGGCCGAACACGCTCGCCTCCCGGATCAGCCTGCCGGGGCCGGGAATCGCGTGCGCGTGCCCGGTCACCTCACCCAAGGCCAGCACCAGTCGTCCTCTGCTGTCGCGTGATTCGCCGCGCGCCGTGTGCGCGGCGGCGGGCACCGCGTCCTCGGCCAGCGGCACGATCAGCACATCACCCTGTCGGTACATGTCGTCCTCCCCGTCGCGGCCCTCGTGGGCCTGTCGTGCGCTCGACCGTAGCGGCGGCCACCGACAACCCGGCCCAGGCGCGGAAGCTGTCGGTGCCCCTTGATAGAAACGCTGCTGTCACCACCGGGGCGGCACGTCGACAAGGGGCGGGAATTCATGAACACAGGAATACATCTCGACGCATGGGGCGGCCTGCCCACACATCCTTTCCCCGTGCTGGACGAGGAAACCGACGAGACCGGCCGCGCCGCGGCGCTGCGCGATCTGCCCGCGGCCGACGAAGTGGCGTGGCGCATCACGGTGAACTGCGACGAGCCCGAGGAGACCTGGACCGAGGCGTTCGAACGGTTCCTCGACACCGTCGATCCCGGCCGGGTCCGGGCGCTGGTCATCGGCTGCTGGCCGGAGGCCTACGACAGCGGTCCGGACGAGATCTTCGCGGCGATCGTGGCCGCGAAGGCCCGGTTCACCAGCTTGCGAGCGGTGTTCGTCGGTGACATCCACTCCGAGGAATGCGAGATCTCCTGGATCAACCAGGGCCGGGTGAGCACGCTGCTCGAAGCGTTTCCAGCACTGGAGGAGTTCGGTGTGCGCGGCGGGCAGAATCTCGACTTCTCCGCCGTCCGGCACGAGAATCTGCGCCGGCTCGTCGTCCAGGCCGGCGGACTGCCCGCCGAGGCCGTGCGTGGGGTGGCCGGTTGTGAGCTGCCCGCCCTGGTCGATCTCGAATTGTGGCTGGGCACCTCCGATTACGGCGGCGACAGCGATGTCGATGATTTGGCCCCGATACTGGCGGGTGACCGGCTGCCGCGGCTCACCCGGCTGGCCCTGCGCAACAGCGAGATCCAGGACGCGATCTGCGCCGCGGTGGCCTCGGCTCCGGTGGTGGCCCGGCTCGACGAGCTGGACCTGTCGATGGGTGTGCTCACCGACGACGGCATCATCGCCCTGCTCGGTGGGCAGCCGCTCGATCACCTGAAGTCGCTGGACCTGCGCCACAACTATGTGAGCGCCGAGATCGGCGCCCGGCTCACCGCCACCCTCGCCGGTGTCAGCGTGGATCTCGACGCCGCCGACGCCTACAGCTACGAGGACGGCGCCAACGTCTGGCGTTACGTCTCCGTCGCCGAGTGAGTTCCGGTGCGCTGGGTGGTGGTCGGCAATGCCGAGAATCGGCGGGTCGAGCTGTTTTCCGGGGCGGTTCGTGCCGCGGGGCAGCCCGCGCCCCGGATCGTCACCTGGCAGCGGGTGCTCACCGAGGGCGGCCACACGTTCGCCGATGACGAGATCGTCCGGCTCGAGTCGCCGGGTGAGAACCCGGCGGTGGACGCGCGGCTGCGTGGTGTGCACGAGCCGACCCGCGTGGAGGGTTCGGCACGCTGGTACACGAACTTCCTCGCCGCCGTCGGGTCGCTGCGCGGCGGTGTGCGTCTCGACGACGCGGACGAGCTGGCCGTGCTGTTCGACAAGCGGCTCTGCCACTCCCGGCTGGCGGCCGCCGGGGTCCCGGTCCCGCCCGCACCGGCGACCGGTCCGGTGCGGGGCTGGTCCGACGTGAAAGCAGCGCTGCGCGAGGCCGGGATGCGGCGGGTGTTCGTCAAGCTTGCCCATGGCTCCTCGGCTTCGGGGGTGCTGGCCGTCGAGTCCACGGCCTCCGGTCGCTGGCAGGCGACCACTTCGGTGGAGATCGGCGCGGACGGCGCCCTGCACAATTCGCTGCGGGTCCGGCGTTATCGCGACGAGCGCGTGATAGCGGGCATCGTCGACCGGCTCGCACCCGACGGCCTGCACATCGAACGCTGGATTCCCAAGGCGGCGCTCGACGGCCGCAGCGCCGACCTGCGGGTCGTGGTCATCGGCGGCCGGGCCACCCATGTCGTGGTGCGCACCAGCCGGGCACCGCTGACCAATCTGCATCTCGGTGGCACCCGCGGGGATCTCGCCGCGGTGCGGGCCGCCGCGGGTGAACGCTGGGCGGCGGCACTGGCCGTCTGCGAGCGCGCCGCCGCCTGTTTCCCCGGCACGCTGTGTGTCGGTGTCGACCTGCTGCCCGGACTCGGCTGGCGCCGGTTCACCGTGGGCGAGGTGAACGCCTTCGGCGACCTGCTGCCCGGCCTCGCGGGGCTCCCGGCGACACCCGCCGAGGGCCTCGACACCTACGCGGCGCAGCTGGCCGCCGCACCCCACTTCCGCGCCGCGACCTCGCGCCCGGCCACGATCGGACTGCTCTCATGACCGAACCCCTCCTACCCCACCCGGACATGTCCGAGGTCGTCGGCCGCGACGACCTGCTGCTGCTCACCCTCGACACCCTGCGCTACGACGTGGCCGTCGAGCTGGCGGCGGCGGGCCGCCTCCCTCATCTGGCCGCCCACCTCCCCGGGGGACGCTGGCAGCGCAGGCACGCGCCCGGCAGTTTCACCTACGCCTCGCATCAGGCCATCTTCGCCGGATTCCTGCCCACTCCCGCGGCGCCCGGCCCGCATCCGCGCCTGTTCGCCGCGCGCTTCGCCGGTAGTGAGACGACCGCGGAGGGCACCTTCGTCTTCGACGAACCCGATCTGGTGACGGCGCTGGCCGCCCGCGGCTATCACACGGTGTGCATCGGCGGTGTCGGCTTCTTCAACAAGCAGGGCGCGCTGGGCAGTGTGCTGCCGGGCCTGTTCGCCGAGAGTCATTGGGAGCCGGAGTTCTCCGTGGCCTCGCCCACCTCGTTCGAATCCCAGGTGGCGCGGGCCGAACAGGCGCTCGCCGCGGTGCCCGGCGAGCAGCGGGTGTTCCTGTTCGTCAATGCCTCGGCCCTGCATCAGCCGAACTGGTTCCACCTGCCCGGTGCCACCCGCGAGGCCGGGGACAGCCGCGAAACCCATGCCGCCGCACTGGAGTACATCGACGCCCACATCGGCCGGCTGTTCGCGGCGATGCGCTCGCGGCGCCGGTGCTTCGCGATCGTGTGTTCCGACCACGGCACCACCTATGGCGAGGACGGCTACACCGGGCATCGGCTCGGCCACGAGAGCGTGTGGACGGTGCCCTACAGCCACTTCTTCCTGGAGCCGACCGCATGATCGACACCCTGCCCCGGCCGTACCAGAACTACGTCTACGCCTATCCGCACAAGACCGCCTACCGGCCGCTGCCGGATCGGCCCGCCCTGTCGCAGGTGTGGGCGGGTGAATCCCGGTCGGCGCTGTCGCTGTATCTGCACATCCCGTTCTGCGAGGTGCGCTGCGGCTTCTGCAATCTGTTCACCCGGGTCGGCGCGCCCGACGGCCTGACCGGACGCTATCTCGACGCGCTGACCCGGCAGGCCGGCGCCGTGCGCGCGGCACTGGGCGACGCCGAGCGGCCACGGTTCGCCAATGCCGCCTTCGGCGGCGGCACCCCGACCTTTCTCGACGCCGCCGAGCTGACCCGGCTGTGCGATATCGCCGAAGGGATCATGGGCGCCGACCTGCGCGCGATCCCGCTCTCGGTGGAGGCGTCCCCGTCGACCTCCACCGCCGACCGGCTCTCCGTGCTCGCCGAACGCGGGGCGACGCGGCTGAGCCTCGGGGTGCAGAGCTTCATCGACGAGGAGGCGCGGGCGGCGGTGCGGCCCCAGCGACGCGCCGAAGTCGAAGCGGCACTGGGCCGTATCCGCGACGCGGGCATTCCGGTGCTCAATATCGACCTGATCTACGGCATCGACGGCCAGACCGCGGCCAGCTGGCAGTACTCCCTGGATGCGGCGCTGGCGTGGCGGCCCGAGGAGATCTACCTCTATCCGCTCTACGTCCGCCCGCTGACCGGGCTGGCCTGGCACGCCGATCCCGATGTCGCCGAACGGGAATGGGACCGCGAGCGGCTCGCGCGCTACGCGCAGGGCCGCGACCACCTGCTCGCCGCGGGCTACGAGCAGGTGTCGATGCGGATGTTCCGCCGCCGCGACGCGCCCCCGCAGGGTCCCGACGACTACGCCTGCCAGACCGACGGCATGATCGGCCTGGGCTGCGGGGCGCGCTCCTACACCTCGCGGCTGCACTACTCCTTCGACTACGCAGTCGACCTGCGCGAGGTCCGCGGCATCATCGACAGTTACGTCGCCACCACGGATTTCGGGTCGGCCGTGCACGGGCGGGCCATCGACGCCGACGAAGCCGCACGCCGTCATCTGCTCCAGTCGCTCCTGCAAGCCGAGGGCCTGCCGGTGGCCGACTACCGGCGCCGCTTCGGCACCGACCCGTGGGACGACTTCGGTCCGCAACTGCACACCTTGGCCGACCGCGGCTGGTTGACCGGCACCGGCACCGGCCTGCTGCGCCTGTCGGCCGAGGGCCTGGCCTATTCCGATGCCATCGGCCCCGACTTCTTCTCCCCCGGCGTGCGCGCCGCCATGGCCGCCTACGAGTTGCGCTGATGGACCTGACGATCCTCTACCGCGGCCCGCTGGCCTCCTGCGACTACGACTGCCCCTACTGCCCGTTCGCCAAACGGCGCGACAGCACCGAACAACTCCGGGCCGACCGCGCGGCCCTGCACCGCTTCACCGAGTGGGCCCGCGCCCAGACCGGCGACCGGCTGTCGGTGCTGTTCACGCCGTGGGGCGAAGGGCTGGTGCGCTCGTGGTACCGGCGGGCGCTGGTCGAACTCTCCCATCAGCCGCACATCGACCGGGTCGCCATCCAGACCAATCTCAGCGGCCGCGTCGACTGGATCGCCGAGGCCGACCCCGCCACCCTGGCCCTGTGGTGCACCTACCACCCCGGCCAGACCCCGTACCGCCGGTTCCTCGACAAGGCCGAACGCCTGGCGGCGGCCGGAACCCGGTTCAGCGTCGGCATCGTCGGACTGCCCGAGCATCTCGACCACGCCCGCCGCCTGCGCGCCGACCTGCCCGAGCACGTCTACCTCTGGGTGAACGCGGCCGAGGGCCACACCTACACCGACGACCAGGCCGCCGACTGGACCGCCATCGACGAGCTGTTCCCGTTCAGCCGCCACCCGCATCGCTCGGCCGGGCTGCCGTGCCGCACCGGCAGTTCGGTGATCTCGGTCGACGGCGAGGGCACCGTCCGGCGCTGCCATTTCGTCCCGGCCCCGCTGGGCAATCTCTACGACGACTCCTACCGCGCGGCCCTCACGCCACGCGCCTGCCCGCTGACGGTGTGCGACTGCCACATCGGCTACGTCCACCTCGAGACCCTGCCGCTCTACGACGTGTTCGCCGGTGGTGTGCTGGAACGGATTCCGGCGCGGGCGGCGCCCGGACACCAGGGTCAGGCGAGTTCGAGTGTCGTGGTCACCGGCGTGACGCCGGTCGACAAGTCCAGCACCGGGCAGTGCGCGTCGACCGCGTGCTGCAGTTCGGCGTAGCGTTCGGCGGTCTCCGGGCCGGTGATCCGCACGCTCACCCGCACCGCCTGGAAACCGGGTCGCACCGAGTCGTCGATGCCGAAGAACCCGCGCACGTCCAGATCACCCTCGGCGGTGATCGCGAGATCCTCGACCGTCACGCCCAGGCGCTGGGCCCAGAACCGGTAGGTCACCACCTGGCAGGAGATCAGCGCCGCCAGGTACACCTCCACCGGATTGGCGTCGGCGTCGGCACCGCCCAGGGTCGGCGGCTCGTCGACCCGTACGGTGTGCGACCGCGCGGTGACCACACTGCCCACCGTGCCCGCCGGTGTCCCCGACGCCCGGAACACCACCTGCGCCTTGGCCGGATCGGTCGCGACCGCCTGCGCGGTCGCCTCGGAAATCGCGTTCAGATTCTCCAGCTGACTTGTCATGCCCGGACGCTATCGGCGCCGATCCGGCCCCGACACCCTTGCGCTCGCCGTGACCCGAACGCCCGCGACGACCATCGCACAGCATCCGAGACCAGGGTTGGCGGTCAGGCCAGGCGGCGATCGAACACCTGGGTGCCCGCGCCCGTGGCCGGGTCGACGGTGATCACGCGGAGATCCACGGTGTCCGGGGTCAGGTCCATGACCATGAAACCCAGTTCGCTGTGGGTGTCGAACAGGGCGGGGTGGGCGGGTCCGGACGCGGAGCCGTGGCCACCGGAGGTCTTGGCGGCGGCGCCGGAGACGATCTGGCGGGTGCCCTTGGAGGCCGGGGTCGGTTCCAGGACCTGGAGGGTGTGGTCGTGGCCGGAGAGCAGGAACGAGACCTTGCCCAGCACATGGTCTTCGAAGAAGCGTTTGGCGTGCACACCGTTGAGGGGTTCGATCGGCAGGCCCTCGTAGTTGCCCGCGTCGCCGTGCGGGCCGTTGCTGAGATAGGGCTGGTGGGTGCAGGCGATCTTCCACGTCGCCGGGGAGTCGGCCAGGGCGCCGTCGAGCCAGGCGCGCTGGGCGTTCATGTACGGGCCGTCGACCGACCAGTACGGGTCGAGCAGCGGCGGGATGTAGGCGGCCAGGGGGTTGATGTCGAGGACGAAGAACTCCACCACCGGGTTCTGCTCGGGAACCCGCACCGAGTAGTAGCGGCTCGGCATCCACCAGCGCGGTGATCGTGCGTGATAGGCGACCTCGTGGTTGCCGCGGGCCAGCCAGCCGCCGTCACCGGGGAACACGGCGCTGGTGTCGTGGTTGCCGAGCACCATCGCCCAGGGGAAGTCCAGGCCGGTGTTGGGGTCCTCGAATTTGGTGGCGAACTGGATGTCGTCGGGGCCGTCCGGACCCGATTCGTAGATGTTGTCGCCCAGGCCGACGGCCAGCGAGAACGGTTCGCGGGCGTGGAAGGCGCGCGCGGCGTCGGCCACCGCCCACTGGGTGCGGGTGCCGGTGCCCGCGTCTCCGGTGACCAGGACCCTGACCTGCCCTCCGGTGGGCGCGGGGAACTTGGGAACCTCGGCGGGGACGGCGGCCGCGGGGGTCAGGCCGAACAGGCCCAGGCCGGCGACGGCACCGGCCGCGCCCGCCAGGACCTCGCGACGGCCGACGCCGATCGGGGACTGCTCGTGCATGCTCACCTTCTGGATCGTGGGCCAGTTGGACAACCGACCTGATACAAGCACACAGTCCCCGGCGGCGCAGCGCGACTGGTCGATCCGCCGCCTCAGCCGCGCGCGGTGGGGTGCTCGAAGCCCGCCGCGGCGTCCATGTCCTCGAGCGACATCCCCTTGGTCTCCGGCACGAACCGCGCGACGAACAGCAGCGAGAGCAGCGCGAACGCCGCGTACATGCCGTAGGCGAAGCCGAGCGAGAAGGTTTTCAGGCTGGGGAAGCTGACCGTGATGGCCCAGTTCGCTGCCCACTGCCCGGCCGCGGCCAGCGACAGCGCCGCGCCCCGGATCCGGTTCGGGAACATCTCCCCCAGCAGCACCCAGACCACCGGACCCCAGCTCATGCCGAAGAAGATGACGAACAGGTTGGCCGCGACCAGCGCGATCGGCCCGAGCGCGCCGGTGAGCTGCGGCTCGAGCACCCCGTCCGCGTCGGGCACCTGGTCGGCGGCGCCGAAGCAGACCGCCATGGTCGCCAGGGTGACCGTCATGCCGATCGAGCCGACCAGCAGCAGCGGGCGGCGGCCGACCTTGTCGATCAGCATGATCGCCACGACGGTGGTGGCGATATTGACCACCGAGGTGAACACGCTGATCACGAACGACTGCGATTCCTCGAAACCGACGGCCTCCCACAGGATGTTCGAGTAGTAGAAGATCACGTTGATGCCCACCGCCTGCTGGAACACCGACAGCATCAACCCGATCCAGACCACCGGATAGATCCCGCCGCCGGGCTTGCGCAGGTCGCGCCACGACGGTTTGGTGTCGCTCTCGAGGCTGTCCTGGATGCGGCCGATGGTGAGCTCGAGGTTCTTCTCCCCGAACAGCAGCGTCAGCACCCGGCGCGCTTCGGGAATGCGCTGTGTGGCGACCAGGAAGCGCGGCGACTCGGGGATCGTGGTGGCGAGCACGCCGTAGAACACTGCGGGTATCGCCATCGACAGGAACATCCAGCGCCACGCCTCCAGCCCGAACCACAGCGTCTCGGAGGCACCACCCGCGATGTGGGCGAGCAGGAAATCGACCAGCAGCGCCAGGAAGATGCCGAGCACGATGGCGAGTTGCTGCAGCGAGCCGAGCCTGCCGCGGATGCGCGCGGGCGCGGTCTCGGCGATGTAGGCGGGCGCGATCACCGAGGCCACGCCGACACCGAGTCCGCCGATGACCCGGCCCAGCACCAGGATCCACACATCCGGGGCGAACCCGGTCACCAGCGCGCTCACGAAGAACAGCGCCGCGGCGATACGCATCACCTTGAGCCGGCCGATCCGGTCGGCGATACGGCCCGCGGTCATGGCACCGGCCGCCGCGCCGAGCAGGGCGGAGGCGACCGCGAAGCCGAGTACCGCGTCGGCGACACCGAATTCGTCCTGGATCGCGGCGACCGCGCCGTTGATCACCGCGCTGTCGTAGCCGAACAGCAGGCCACCCAGCGCCGCGACCGAGGCGATCCGGACGACGCGGTTGTTCGAGGCGCCTTCCTCCACGGTGTCCCCATCGTGCATGGCGTCGTCCTCTCCACCGCCGCACGGCGCCGCCGCGCGGGTTGCCTCGTGAACCAGAACACAGTGTGCGGCACGCGAGCCCGGTCGTCGGCCAGCGCCACACCGTGCGTTCACCCGCCGGTCATGCCCGCCCGTTAGCGTCCGGCCGATGACCGATGTCCAGCTGGGCCCGATCCCGCGCGACCTCAGCGAGATCGCCGATCTCGCCACAGCCGTGGATCTGGCCGACACCACCGCGTTCACCGTCGACGACACCGACGACGACGATCCGCTCCTGCTGACCCGCCCGGGCGGCCGCGTGGTCGACACCTGGCGCGAGGGCTACCCGTACGGCGAGCGGCTCTCGCGGGCCGAGTACGAGCTCGACAAGCGGCTGCTGCAGATCGAGCTGCTCAAGCTGCAGAACTGGGTGACGGCGACCGGCAGGCGCGTGGTCATCGTGTTCGAGGGACGCGACGCGGCGGGCAAGGGCGGCACGATCAAACGGTTCATGGAGCACCTGAATCCGCGCGGGGCGCGGGTGGTGGCGCTGGAGAAGCCCTCGCCGCGCGAGGCCACGCAGTGGTATTTCCAGCGCGCTATGTCGAGCATCTGCCCGCCGCGGGCGAACTCGTGTTCTTCGACCGGTCCTGGTACAACCGGGCCGGCGTGGAACGGGTGATGGGATTCTGTACGCCGCAACAGCATCGGCGGTTCCTGGCGCAGGTGCCGCTGTTCGAGCGGATGCTCGTCGAGGACGGCATCGATCTGGTGAAGTTCTGGTTCTCGGTCTCCCCGCTCGAACAGCGCACCCGCTTCGCCATCCGCCAGGTCGACCCGGTGCGACACTGGAAGCTGTCGCCGATGGATCTGGCCTCGCTGGACAAGTGGGACGACTACACCGCGGCCAAGGAGGAGAACTTCGAGCACACCGACACCGATCACGCGCCCTGGATCGTGGTGAAGAGCAACGACAAGAAGCGTGCCCGGCTCAACGCGATGCGCCATGTGCTCGGCGGTTTCGACTACGCGAACAAGGATCACCAGATCGTCGGCGCCGCCGACCCGCTGATCGTGGGCCGGGGGCGCGACGTCCTGGGTTCCTGAACCGGTCAGCGGGTCAGCGCGACCCGGTGCGCCTCGGTCAGCAGGGTCACCAGTTCGGTGCGTTCGGTCTCGTCGAGGACCTCGAAGCAGGGCTCGACGAGTTCGTCGGTGAGCTTCTCGGCGGCGGCCCAGCGGGTCCGGTGGTCTTCGGTGATCGGCTCGAACGGTTCCGGCCAGCCGAGCAGCTTCGCCTGGGTGGGTCCGTCGGAGACCGGCGAGCCCGCGATCAGGACCGCCTGCAGCGGGGTGAGCCCCTGGGCGAGGACCGCGACCAGGTGCAGGCCACCGCGCAGTTCGCGCAGCACGTGGGTCGCCTGCTGGACCGCGGCGCGGCCGTCGGCGGGCACCGGCATCGCCCGCCATCCGGCGAACAGCGACAGCCCCGGCGACGGTGCCGCCTCGATCACCGGCCGCAGCAGCTCCGCGAGCCGGTCGGCCTGCTCGAACGCGGCCAGTTTGCGCCTGCCGAAATCGTGACAGGCGCTGAGATAGCCCGCCGCGGCCTGCTCGGCGGGCATGGGCACCGACTCCCAGGCCGCCCGGATGCAGTCCGGCGCGAAGAAGCCGAAGGCCGCGGTGACGACATCGGCGTCCACCGCGCCGAGCACCCCGCCGCGCCCGCGCGCGTAGCCGGGATGGAATCCCGGCACACCGGTCGACTCGCCGAATGCCCGCGCCTCCCGCGACATCATGAACGCTCCGCCGAGCTCGAGCACCTGCTGCTTGACCGCTGTCGCCGTCATCGTCTGCCACCTTCCACTGTCGACTTTCGACCAGGCAGACTTTAACCGAGAATAGTCAGATGCGGAAGGTGCTCCGGACGCGCGTCATCGCCATCCGGCGTGGGTCCGGACGTTTCGCCGATCAGTGCCCGCACGGGTCGGTGAGGTGCAGCCCTTCGTGGACCTTGATGCGACGGTGCTCGGCGAGCACGATCGCGATCCCGGCCAGCGTGAAGACGCCGCACAGCACCCCGGCCAGGATCGTCCAGCCGACGAAGCCGTACCCGGCGGCGGTCAGCGTCGCCGCGAGCAGCACGATCCCGAAGCCGATGAACAGCAGTCCGGGCCAGTTGAGCGAGTCCTGGATGGATTCACCGGCGTGCGAGCGGGTGGTGCGTTCGGTATCGGGAAATTTGTGTTCATGGGGAAGGCTCGTGGCGTCCATGGCCCGAACCCCCTTTCCGGTGGGTCGGTGGGTCCCTACCTCCGGTGTACCCCCATTCGGCGGTGAACGTCAGGATCGATCCAGCAACATCCGCGCGACCCGGGCCCACTGCGCGAGGATCGCGGCTTCCGAGCGGGCCGAGGTACGCAGCGGACGCGAGGCCGAGAGGCCACGCAGCACGGTGACGGTCAGGTCGCGCACGGCCGGATAGTTCGGGTGGGTCACGATCTCGACGCCGAAGAGCCCGTCCACGACCCGGAACAGGTCCCGTCCCGCCTGTCGCTCGGCCGCGCGCAGCGCCCGCGCCAGCTCCGGATCGGTCCGCGCCGCGGCCCATAGTTCCTGTTCGGCCAGCGCGGGCGGGGCCGCGAAGGTCGCCGACAGCACGCTCAGCGCACGGTCGACAGCATCGGCGCCGGGCGGGATCAGCGCGACGGCCGCGCACGTGCCCGCCTCGTTGCGTTCGACCAGATGCGCCACCAGAGCCGTGGTCAGCGCCTTCATCGTCGGAAAGTGGTGCAGCAGCGCGCCGCGGCTCACGCCGGCGGCGGCCTGCACGGCGACGGTGGTCAGCGCGGCGTAGCCCTGCTCCACCAGCAACCGCGTGGCGGCGTCCAGGATGAGCGCGCGGGTCCGCACAGTGGACCCATGCCTGAGCACACTTCCCATTCCGGTCAGCGGCCGGCCGCCTGGTACGAGAGCTGGACCGAGACCCCGGAGTCACCCTGGCGGGGCCGGCCCGCCCCGGCCGACTCGCACGACTACCCCACGCTCACCTACGAGCGCGACGGGCGCGTCGCCCGGATCACCTTCGCCCGGCCCGACAAGGGCAATGCGATCACCGCCGACACTCCCCTGGATCTCGCGCACGCGGTGGAGCGGGCCGATCTGGATCCCCGCGTGCACGTCATCCTGGTGTCCGGGCGCGGGAAGGGGTTCTGCGGTGGCTACGACCTGGACATCTTCGCCGAATCCGGGATCGATCCCGCGACCGGCCGCGACGATGCCGCCGGGACCGCGGTGGACCCCGTCGCCCAGGCCGTCAACCACAATCCGTGGGGTACCTGGGACCCCATGCTCGACTACGCGATGATGAGCCGCTTCAACCGCGGTTTCGCCAGCCTGCTGCACGCGAACAAGCCCACCGTGGCCAAACTGCACGGTTTCGCCATCGCCGGTGGCACCGATATCGCCCTGTTCTGCGACCAGATCATCTGCGCCGACGACACCAAGATCGGCTACCCGCCCACCCGGGTCTGGGGCATTCCCGCGGCGGGCATGTGGGCGCACCGGCTCGGTGACCAGCGCGCCAAGCGCCTGCTGTTCACCGGTGACTGCATCAGCGGCGCGCAGGCCGCCGAATGGGGACTGGCGGTGGAATCGTGTCCGGCCGAGGAACTCGACGAGCGCACCGAGGCGTTCGTGGCCCGGATCGCGCGCATGCCGGTCAACCAGCTGATGATGGCCAAGCTCGCCCTCAACTCGGCGCTCAACGCACAGGGCGTGGCGAACTCGGGCATGATCGGCACCGTCTTCGACGGTATCTCCCGGCACACGCGCGAGGGCTACGCCTTCCAGTTGCGCTCCGCCACAGCCGGTTTCCGCGAGGCGGTCCGCGAGCGCGACGAACCGTTCGGCGACCACAAGCGACGCGGCTTCGAGGACTGACTCAGTCGCGGACCAGGACGAAGAAGTACGGCTCGGGCTTGTCCCGGAAGTCCATCAGGCCCAGCACGGTGTCCTCGTCGACGCGGCGGAAGACGTCGATGATCGGCAGGTGGTCGTAGACCATCGCGGTGGTCACCACCCCGCGATGCTCCACTTGGCGCAACCGGGCCCGGTGGTGCCGGGTGCGCAGGGCGGGTTTGAGCACGCGTAGGAGGCCGCGGCCCCGCGCCACCAGCGACGGGGGCACGGTGCCGACCAGCCCGAGCGGTACCCGGCGCGGGTCGACGGCGAAGATCTCGCCGGTGGCGTCGCCGAACAGCAGCGGATGCACCTGCTCGGTGCCGTCGAACTGCTTGCCGTACCAGCCCGAGGCCGCCAGCGCGCCGTCCATGCGGTGACCGGTGCCGAGCTCGCGGCCGTGCCAGCGGCCGGTCAGCTCACCGGCCCGCACCGGCGGCAAGCTGTCGAACAGGCGCAGCGCCTCCTCGCGCGTGCACTCGGGTTCGAGCGCGGTCAGACTGTCGATGCTCATGACTTCCTTCGGATCAGGCGGGCAGCCGCAGCGCGCCGGGCGCCGAGGCGGGGACGGCGGGCTGTGCCGGGACGACGGGACTGATGCGCTCGTAGGCCGCACCGAGCGCGGGACGCGGGTCCACCTCGCCCTTGTTCGGCCAGAACGCCATCGCCCGCTCGGCCTGCGCGGTGATGGTGAGCGAGGGATTCACACCCAGATTGGCGGTGATCGCGCTGCCGTCGGCGATGTGCAGGCCGGGGTGCCCGTAGACGCGCTGGTACGGATCGATCACGCCGGTCTCGCGCGAGTCGCCGATGGTGCAGCCGCCGATGTAGTGCGCCGTGGCGGGGATGTTGAAGATGTCGGTGGCGATATTGCCGGTGATGGCGTCGGATTCCGCGGCGTAGCGGCGGGCGATGTCGTGGGCCAGCGGAATCCAGGCCGGGTTCGGTTCGCCGCCACCCTGTTTGGTCACCAGGCGCCCACCCTTGAGATAGGAGGTCAGGGAGTTGTCCAGCGACTGCATGACCAGCAGGATCACCGAACGTTCCGAGGCGCCGTGCGCGTTCTGCGAGCGCAGGAACTGCAGCGGGTGCAACAGCATGGTCAGCAGCAGCCGCAGGAACCGGAAGGCACCGCCGTCGACCATCGGCACCGTCTGCAGGAACAGCGCGTTCTGGCCCTTGCCGTAGGTGCACACCTCCACGTGTGTCTGCGGTTCGGGATGGATCGAGGAGGTGATGGCCACGCCCTGGGAGAAATCACGGCGCGATTTGCTGGTGACGCCGATGATCGCCTCGGAATTGCTGCGGGTCAGCTCCCCCACCCGGGGGGACAGCTGCGGCAGCGTCCCGTCCTTGCGCAGCTTGTGCAGCAGCTTCTGGGTCCCCAGCGCGGCGGCGGCGAACACCACCTGTCCGGCGGTGAAGGTGCGGCGCCGCTTGCGGATCCAGCCGTCGGACTGCACGGTCTGCACCCGGTAGCCGCCCTGTCCGTCGGGCGCGACCGAGGTCACCGTGGTGAGCGGATGCACCTGCGCGCCTTTGCTCTCGGCCAGGTGCAGGTAGTTCAGCGTGGTGGTGTTCTTGGCGTTGTGTTTGCAGCCGGTGAAGCACTCCGAACAGTGGATGCAGCCCGCGCGGCGCGGACCGGCACCGCCGAAGTACGGGTCGTCGACCTCGACGCCCTCGTCGCCTTCGTTGAAGAACACGCCCACGTGGGTGCGGTGGAAGGTGTCGGCGACCTTCAGGTCGCGCGCCACCTGGAGCAGCACGTCGTCCTTGGGGCCGATCCGCGGGTTCTCCACCACGCCGAGCATGCGTTTGGCCTGGTTCGTAGTAGGGGGCCAGTTCGCTCTTCCAGTCGGTGATGTGGGCCCAGGCGCGGTCGCCGTAGAACTCCGGCAGCGGTTCGTAGAGGGTGTTGCCGTAGATCAGCGACCCGCCACCGACACCGGCCCCGCTGAAGACCAGGCATTTGCCGAGCGCGCTGATGCGCTGCGGGCCGGTCAGGCCAAGGCGCGGCGCCCAGATGGCCTTGGGGATGTTCCAGTTGGTCTTCGGATAGTCCTCGGCGTTCCAGCGGCGGCCGGATTCGAGCACGCCCACCCGGTAGCCCTTCTCGGTCAGCCGCAGCGCCGAGACGCTGCCGCCGAAGCCGGAGCCGACGACGATCACGTCGTAGTCGTAATCGGTCATCACGCCATCACCTCGTAGTCCGCGGGATCGAAGGTCGCCTGCTGCTTGTACTGGATGCCCAGCAGCGGCCAGTTGGTGGTGATCCGGCCGTCGGCCTGGCGATACCACGAGGAGCACTGGCTCCACACGCTGCCGCCGAGTTCGGCCTGGATGCGTTCGTCGTAGGCCCGTTCCACCTCGGGCCGCACGGCCAGGGGTTTGCCGGTCGCCGCCAGATGGGCGACGTAGCGGCCCAGGTAGGCCGCCTGCGCCTCGAGGAAGTAGATGATCGAGCCGCCGCCGGTATTGGTGTTGGGGCCGTACATGATGAACAGGTTCGGGAAGCGGGGCACGGTCATGCCGAAGTAGGCGTGCGCGCCGTCGCGCCATTCCTTCTCCAGCGCGTGCCCCTGGGCGCCGGTGATCGTCATCGGGGCCAGGAATTCGGTGGGCGTGAAGCCGGTGCCCCAGATGATCACGTCGATCTCGTGGTCCACGCCGTCGGCGGTGCGCACGCCGGTCGGGGTGATCCGCTCGATCCGCTCGGTGACCACTTCGGCATTGGGCTGGGCCAGCGCGGGCAGATAGTTGTCGGAGAACAGGATCCGCTTGCAGCCGATCGGATAGTCCGGCCACACCTTCTCGAACAAGCCGGGCACCGCGGCGGTCTGCCTGCGCATGTGCCAGCGGGAGATCCGCCGGATCGCGGCGGCCAGCGGCTTGGCGTAGACCCAGGCCAGGCTCAGGCCCTCGACCACGCCGTACCAGGTGGCGCGTTCGGCCAGCTCGGTGACGGGCAGCTTCTCGAAGACCCGGTGATGCCACGGGCCGAACTCACGGTCGGGGCGCGGGATGATGTAGGGCGCGCTGCGCTGGAACACCGTCAACCGGCTCGCCAGCGGCTGGATCTCGGGGACGAACTGGATGGCGCTGGCGCCGGTGCCGATCACGGCCACCCGTTTGCCGGTCAGGTCGACGTCGTGATTCCACTGGGCGGAATGGAAGCTGGTGCCGGTGAAGGTGTCGCGACCCGCGATGTCGGGCAGGGCGGGCCGGGAGAGTTGGCCCACGGCGGAGACGAGCACGTCGACCACCACGGTCTCGCCGCCGCCGAGTTCCACGCTCCAGCGGCCGGAGTCGTCGTCGTAGGTGGCGCCGGTGACCTCGGTACCGAACCGGATGTGACGGCGGATGTCGTACTTGTCGGCGATGTCACGGATGTAGTCGAGGATCACCGGCTGCCGCGAGAACCGGTGCGGCCAGCGCGGATTCGGCTCGAAGGAGTACGAGTAGAACGGCGAGGGCACATCGCAGGCGGCGCCGGGATAGGTGTTCTCGCGCCACACCCCGCCGACCTCGTCGGCCTTCTCGAACACGACGATGTCGTCGAAACCCTGTTTCTTCAGTTCGATCACGGCGGCCAGGCCACCGAAACCGGTCCCGATGACGGCGATGGACGGTTTCATACGGCTCCCTCGGTGATCACCCGGACGCAGGCGTCCGGGTCGTCGGCGAACGGCAGGTGCCCGCAGCCGGGTAGGTCGATGTGGCGCGCGAAGGGCAGCGCCTGCCGGGCCCGCACGCTCTGGGTGCGGTGCGTGAGGACGACATCGCGGGTGCCCCAGGCGATCGTCACCGGGATCTGAGGCAAAGCGCCCGGGTCGTCGCCGGGACGCAGGAAGTAGTCGCCGAAATCGTCGCGCGCGGCCGCGAACGACACCGCGCCCGCCAGTCCGGCCAGGTCGGTCCTGGCGGCGGCGGGGTCGACCCGCGCCGGTCGCCCGAACATCGACGACAGCAGCGCGACCCGGCCCGCCGGATACTCCACCGCCCGATCCAGCACGGGCCCCGCGACCCGCGCGGCGCCGCGCATGGCGGTGAGCAGACACTGCACCCAGCGCAGGCCCGCCGTGCCGTAGCAGCCCACCGGAGCGAACGCCGTCACCGCGCGGGCCACGCCCGAGCGGCCCAGTTCGAGGGCGATCCCGCCGCCCATCGAACTGCCGACCACGTGCGGGTCGCGGATGTCGAGGTCGGCCAGCCAGCCCGCCAGCCACTCGGCGTACCCGCGCGGTCCGGGGCGGACACCGGGCTCCACCGGGGAATCACCGAAGCCGGGCAGGTCAAGGGCGATCACCTCGTGGTCCGCGGCGAGCCGGTCGAGCACCGGGGCGAAGACCTGCCAGCGGCTGCCCAGCCCGTGGACCAGGACGATCGGCGGGCCGTTGCCGCGGCGGGTGTGGGAGATCTGCGTCATCGCAGCCCTTCATCCAGGAAAACAGTTACTGCGTACGGTTTGTTGATTGCACCAGCTTCATTGGTCCCCGTCAATAGCTGGCAGCACGCCAATATTGGCGAAGTTCCCGAAACTTGTCGTCGACGCGTACGATTTCTTGGATGACCGTGCAACCAGCCCGCCGCACCCAGGCGCAGCGCCGCGAGTCGACGCGCGCGCGCATTCTCGCCTGCACGGCCGAGTGCCTGCTCGAAAGCGGTTACGCGGCAACCACCGTCAGCGCGGTGCAGGAACGCGCCGGGCTGGCCCGCGGCACCGTGCAGCACCACTTCCCCACCCGCGCCGAACTGCTCATCGCCGCCACCACCCGGGTCGTCGATCTGCGGCTGGAGAAGTTCCGGCAGGAGGCCGAACTGCTCGCACCCGGGCGCGACCGGCTGCAATCGGTGGTCGATCTGGCCTGGCGCGATCTCAACAGCCCGGCCTTCTTCACCGCGCTGGATCTGTGGGTCGCCGCGCGCACCGACACCGAGCTGCGCGACCGGCTGGTGCACGAGGAGCGGCGGGTGTTCACCGAGATGCGCACGCTCTACGCCGAGGTGCTCGGCGAGGCCTATGCCGGGGACCCGCGCGCGGAAGTCCTCATCGAGTTCACCATCGACCTGCTCACCGGCCTGTCGATGACGGCCATGCTCACCGGCACGCTCGGTGAGCGCGAGGCGATCCTGCGCCGCTGGAAGCGCGCGCTGGCCGTCCTGACGGGTCAGCTGCCCGCCGAGCACCTGCTCGACGGGAGCCCGCTGCCCGTCCGCTGATCCGTCAGCGCCGGGTGGTGCCCGACAGGCCGTTCCAGCACAGCGCGACGGCCACGTCCACGGCCTCGCTCTTGGGAATCGGGCGGCCCGCGTCGAGCCAGTGCCGGGCGGCGGAATGGCTGGCACCGACCAGCCCGAACGCGCAGGCGTAGGCGCGGGTCGGGTCCATGCCCGCCGCGCGCAGTTCGGCGCTCACCAGTACCGCGCACTCGCCCATCGCGTGGCGTACCCGCCAGCGCACGCACGGTTCGCTGGGCACCGCCGATTCGAAGACCAGTGTGTGCCCGCCGGCGTCCTCGTCGACGAAGTCGAAGTAGGCCAGGACCGCGCGGCGCACCTTCTGTTCGTGGCCGGTGGAGACCGCGAGCGCGTCGCGGATGCCGTCGACCATCCGGTCCAGATACCCCTGCAGCACAGCCAGATACAGGTCGAGTTTGCTGGCGTAGTGCGTGTACAGCACCGGTTTGCTCATTCCGGCGCGGGTACTGATCTCGTCCATGCTCGCGCCGTGGTAGCCGTGCGCGACGAAGACGTCGCGGGCGGCGTGCAGGGCGGTGAGCCGCCGCTGGGTGCGGGCGGTGCCCAGGTCGGGCCGTGTGTCGACCGCGTCGGCCGGGGTCTCCGTGCCGAGGAAGCCGGTGTCCAGAATCGTCATGTGATCACCAGGTCAGGACCGGCTTGACCACGCGCCCGGCGCGTTGATCGGCCAGCGCGATGTCGATGTCGGTGTGCGGATAGCGGGCGACGAGGCGTTCGGCCGGGAATCGGCCGCTCGCCAGGAGATCGAGCAGATACGGCAGGAAGGTGGCGGGCACGCTGTCGCCCTCGAGACAGCCGCGCACGGTCTTACCGTGCAGCACCAGGTCGCCGAGGTCGATCGGCGGGGTGCCGCGGCCGAGGCCGACCGCGACGGCGGCGCCGCCGATGGTCAGCGCCGCCACCGCGTCCCCTAGCACGTCGGCGCGGCCGGTGGTGTCGAGCGCGTGGGTGGCACCGCCGTCGGTGGCCGCGCGGACCCGCTCGACGGTGGAGTCACCGGCCGGGTCGATCGCCACCTCGGCGCCGAGTTCCTGGGCGAGCGTGCGCCGTTCGGCGGAGGTTTCGACCACGACCACGCGCACCCCGTCGATGGTCCGGGCCGCCAGCAGGGCGGCCATGCCGACCGCGCCCGCCCCGTAGACGACCAGCCGGTCCCCCGCCCCGGGACGCAGCACAGTGAGCACCGCGCCCGCGCCGGTCTGGAAACCGCAGCCGAACGGCGCGGCCAGCGCGAGGTCGATCGCGGGATCGATGACGACGGTGTTGTCCTCGGTGGTGAGCGCGTACCCGGCGAAGCTCGACTGCCCGAAGAAGCCGTCCAGCACCGGGACACCGTCGAGGTGTACCCGCGGGCCGTCGTGGGCGCGGCGGCCGAACTGGTTGAGCGCGGTCGCCCGGACGCAGTAGGCGGGCCGCCCGGCCGCGCAGTTGGCGCACGCCCCGCAGTGGCGGAAGGTCAGCACCACGTGGTCACCGGGCCGCACCGAGCGCACGCCAGGGCCGACCGCCTCGACCACCCCGGCGCCCTCGTGGCCCAGCAGGATCGGCCGGTCGGCGGCGCCGGCGCGCCTGCTCACCAGGTCGGTGTGGCAGATCCCGGCCGCGGCCACCCGCACCAGGATCTC
Source organism: Nocardia sp. NPDC004415 (assembly GCF_053602435.1). Taxonomy (NCBI): domain Bacteria; kingdom Bacillati; phylum Actinomycetota; class Actinomycetes; order Mycobacteriales; family Nocardiaceae; genus Nocardia; species Nocardia sp. NPDC004415. The sequence goes on along the minus strand of NZ_JBSGDP010000006.1, from coordinate 103,736 downwards.
CCCGGCCCGCGGGTCGTCGATCTCGACCGGTTCGACCGTGAACCCGGCCGCCGGATCGCGCGAGAGCACCGCCGTGGTACGCATCAGGCGACCCGTTCGAGCAGGAAGTAGAAGTGCTCGCCGCGCGCGAGGACCAGCTCGGGCCTGCCGTTCATGATGCCCATCAGGGTGTGGTCGTCGAGCCACTTGAAGTGGTCGAACACCGCGCGGCCGTCGTAGACCATGGTCGCGGTGACCTCGCCGCGGAACTCGATGTTCCACAGCGTCGCCTCGCCCTGTCCCAGTTCGACATTCGAGAACAGCGAGCCGTCCTCGGCGCGGCAGATCAGCGGCTTGGCGTCGTCGAGCGCGAGGAAGGTCTTGCCGTACCAGCGGCTGGCGGGCAGGGCCCGGCACAGCGGGTGGCCGGTCTGGAAAGCGGCACCGCGCCATTCGCCCAGGATGTCCTCAGCGCGCGCGGGTCGTAGCCGCGTCCAGAGCTGGTCCAATTCGCCGGTCGCGACGCCTTCGGCCTGCTCCCGGAGCTGTTGCCAGCGTGGTGTGTCCGCGCTCATGAATGTCCCGTCTCGCGATTCCAGAACCATCCGGTTCTGAAAAGCGACCATAGTTCCGAACCAGATGGTTCGGCAAGAGGTACGATGCCGACATGCGGGCAGCGGGTGAGGCGACCAGGGAGCGGATTCTGGCCGCGGCGAAGAGCGAGTTCGCGCGCTTCGGGGTCGCCGGGGCCCGGATCAATCGGATCGCCACGGCCGCCCATGCCAGCAAGGACCGGCTCTACGCGTACTTCCCCGGCAAGGTCGAGCTCTACACCGCGGTCACCGAACTGTGGGCCGAGCAGACCGCCGACGACACCGAGTTCTCCGCCGACGACATCCCCGCCTACATCGGCCGCCTGTTCGACCACTTCGTCGCCCATCCCGAGGACGCGCAACTCCAGGCGTGGGCCGAACTCGAGCCCTCCGGCCCCGACATCACCGAGATCCTGCGCCGCACCGTCGACATCAAGATCGCCGAGATGCGCCGCGGCCAGCGCGAAGGACTGGTCACCGCCGAGATCCCGGCGGCGCTGCTGCTGCGCATGCTCACCGACCTCGCGCGTACCGCCGCGACCCACGCGCGCCAGGACACCAGCCACACCGACGACCGGCACATCGCCACCCGCCGCGCGGCCACCGTCCTGGCGGCCCAGCGCATCGCCGCGCCGTAGCGGTTCCCGGCGACGGGCTATCGTGGCGCCGTGGGGAGAGTATGGGAGTCCTGGGGTCCGGTCGTGATCGTGTGGGCCGTGCTGGTGCCGGTGGCAGTGGCCGTCACCGCCGGTCTGGTGCACCGGCGGATCGGGCACGCGATGCCACGCCGGGAGGCGCTGCGACGTTCGATCGCCGAGGTGGGTGTGCTGGTCGGCACCCTGCCGTGGGTGTGGATGATCCTCACGCCGACCGGCGGTGAGCGGGCGGTGAGCCTGGTGCCGCTGCGCGATCTGGTGGACACCCTCGGTGCCGCGCCGTCGACGATCCTCGTCCAGGTCGGCGCGAATATCGCGGTGTTCGTGCCGCTGGGTTTCCTGCTGCCGCTGCGGTTTCCGCGCTGGTCGTCGGTCGCACGGATGACCTTCATCGGCGCCGCTGCCTCGGCCGTGCTCGAGATCGCGCAGTACGTCCTCGATCTCGGGCGCGTGTCCTCGATCGACGACGTGCTGATGAACGCCGCGGGCGCGGGCCTGGGCGCGTGGCTCGCCGACGTCCATCGCGCGCGCCGCCGCGCCGGGCGCTCGCGCAGCGACCGGTTGCTGACCGGTTTCGGCTGGGCCACCTGACACCAAAAGACTCTCCGGGACAGACACTCACGCGACCGGTCGCAGGCGTGTTCGTACACTGTCCGGGTGAGTGGTGCCCTGCGTATCTGTTTCCTCGGCGATTCCTTCGTGCAGGGCATCGGCGATCCCGCCTACCGCGGCTGGGTCGGGCGCGTGCTCACCGCCACGGCCACCGACATCACCGCCTTCAACCTCGGCATCCGCCGCAACACCTCCGACGATGTCGTCGCGCGCTGCTGGCCCGAGGTCACCGCGCGCACGGCCCCCGAGGCGGACAACCGGATCGTGCTGTCCTTCGGCAGCAATGACATGGTCGAGGAGGACGGCAGGCCGCGCGTCGATCCCACACGCACCCTCGCCAACCTCACCGCACTGCTCACCGAGAGCACCCGCCGGGGCATGTCCGCGCTGGTCGTGGGCCCACCGCCGGTGATCGACGCGGGCGAACCGCACCTGCGGCGCACCACGCGGCTGGCCGCGGAGATGTCGGCGCTGTGCCACGCGCGGTCGGTGCCGTTCGTCGAGGTCACCGAAGTTCTCGCGACCGACCCGGTGTGGGTCGCCGAGGTGCGTGACGGCGACGGCGCACACCCCGGCAGCGCCGGTTACGACCGGCTCGCCGAGCTCGTCCTCGACGGCGGCTGGAAGGACTGGATCAGCGGGTCCTGAACCGGCGCGTCATCCGGCCGGATCGGCGACCGGGGCCAGCAGCAGCTGCCGGGCGATATGGTCGGTCAGCTGTTCGCGGGTGGTCGCGAATTCGCCGCGCAGCCAGGCGGCCACCAGTTCCAGGGTGCCGCTGACCAGGGTGTAGGCCGCCAGCGCCGCGTCGGCCGGGTCACCGGCCTGTCCCGGGCGCAGTTCCTGGTTCACCGCGGTGGCCGCGGCGGCGATGGCGTGCTGGGTGGCCACCCGCGCGGTGTAGAGGGATTCGGTGCTGTGGGCGTTGAGCAGCAGCGCCTGGCGGCGGGGGTCGGTCAGCAGGAAACCCAGGGCGGCGTCGGCGGCGGCGTGGACCTGACTCGCCAGATCGGGCGGTGCCGCGTGGGTCGCCGCGACGACGGCGGCGATGCCCTGGCGGGTGAGCTCCTCCGACAGTGCCGTCAGCAAGGCGTCCCGGTCGGTGAACTGCTCGTAGAAGTACCGGTCGTTGAGCTGGGCGCGATGACAGACCGCGCGTTTGGTGACCGCCTGCGCGCCCTCCTCGGCCAGCAGGTCCAGGGCCGCCTCAAGCAGCGCGGCGCGGCGCCGGGCGCGGCGCTCGTCCGCCGCGACACCCCCGTAGGCGCGCGGAGTCGTCTTGACCATCCCCCCATTCTGGTGCACCCTGACATCACACACATTTCTGGTGTCGCACGGCACCAGAAATGGTGGAATGAACAAAGGAGTTCACGATGACCTGTCCCGTGCCGCACCAGGAACTTCACGCCGCCGACGATCCGCACCGATCCTCCCCCGCCGTCGAGCGTTTCGAGCAGGTCGGCGGTTCGGTCCTGTTCGGCCTGTTCGGCGTCGCCCTGTTCGATCAGCCGATGCTGCCGCCGGTCTCGGCCGCGCTCGAGGCGACCGGCCGCTCCCGCGACACCCCGTGGGCGCGCGCGGTCCGCACCGCGGCCGCCGACCAGCTGATCTACCACGGTGAAGATGCCGATCGCGCCGCCGAGTCCGAGCGGCTCATGCTGCTGCACCGGGAGGTCAAGGGCGTCGGACCCGACGGCGAGCGCTACTCCGCGCTCAACCCGCGATCCTGGAACTGGATCCTGTACTCCACCTTCTTCGTCCAGCGCGGCGCCTACCTCGCGCTGACCGGCGACCGGCCTTCGCCCGCGGACGACCAGGCGATCTGGGAGCACTACCTGCACAAGACCCGCGGCCTGCACCTGTCCGGCAGTTCCCGGCCGATCTCCGACTACCCCACCCTGGTCGCCCACTACGACGCGATGATCGCCGAACTCCGGGTGACCCCGGCCCTGGACGCGGCCACCAGCACGGTGCGCCGCGCCCCACGCCCGTACTTCCTGCCCGCGATCACCGACCCACTGTGGCGACTCGGCGCGCCGACCTTCGGGCATGTCGCCATGATCCTGGGTTGCGGCATCATGCATCCCGAGGTCCGCGCGAAGATGCCCATCGACTGGGGCCGCCGTCAGGACCGCGAGTTCCGGGCACTCACCACCGTGCTCCGCGTGGCCTACCGGCGGCTGCCCGCCGCGGTCACCGATTCGCCGATGGCCCGCAACCGGCGCAAGTACGAGCGGCTGGTCGGCAACTACCGCCAGGTCGGCCTGAGCTCGTTCGCACCGGAACCGGATTTCCGGATGACGGCGCGATGAGCCCGCGCGCTCACCGCGCGGACCCGGCGTCGCCGTAGACGACGAGCCAGATCGCGCGGCCGAGCGCGGCGGCCAGTTCCTCGTCGCCGAGGCCGGTGTCGGCCGAAAAGGCCGCGGCGATGGTGCGTTCCACCATGGAGGTGAGGACCAGGGCGGTGGCCGCCGAGTCCAGCGAGGCGGCCACCCGGCCCGCCGCGCGTTCGGCGTCGAGCCGGATGCGCACGAGTTCGGCGAAGCTCGCCACCCTGGTCCGCCAGTACGCGCCGACGGCCCGGTCGTAGCCGGACACCTCGCTCAGGGCGAGCAGCAGATAGCGGTGGGTGCGGAAGCCGCCGATCATCGCCCGCATCGCGGCGGTGACTCCCGCCTGGCGGTCGGTGTGTTCCGCGCGCCACCACGATTCGGCCGCGGCGAACAGGTCGGCGGTCGCCAATTCGGCCATCCGGATGAGCAGACTGCTCTTGTCCGGGAAATAGCGGTAGAAGGTGGAGCGGGCGGCGCCGGAGGCGGCGGCGATCTTCTGCACGGCGAGCTCGGTGAACGGCGTGCCGTCGGCGAGCAGGTCTTCGACCGCGCGCAGTACGCGGCGCTCGAATTCGACGCGCCGGTCGTCGGAGGGTTTGCGCGCCGATCGCGGGACGCGCGTCAGCGAGGGCATCGGCGAACCGGCGCCTGCTCGGTGGCGCGGTCGGGTGCTGAGGACATGTCCCCATTGTGCCCGCCGGGCAGGCGCTCTCCGCTCCGGCCGTGCGCCCCGGGCGGCAAACCCGTTGTCCCGGTGTGGTATTGACTCCGGCCCCGGAGCACCTCATCATCGAATCGGACACAGTGTCCGAGACTCGATGACCGAGGCGGTTCGCATGACTGATTCCCCCGTCCCCAGCACCATCGAGTCGGCCGAGGTGGTCGTGGTCGGCGCCCGGTGCGCGGGCTCCTCGACCGCCCTGACACTGGCGCGGGCGGGACGACGGGTCATCGTGCTGGATTCCGCGGCCCTGCCGTCGGAGACGCTGTCGACCCATCTGCTCTGGCCCGCCGGGGTCGCCGAACTCCAGCAGCTCGGCGTCCTCCCCGCGGTCACCGCCCTGGGCGCCCCGCCGCTGACCCGCGCCTATGCCGAGGGCGCCGGATTCGGCATCGGGACAGCGTTTCCCGCCGTCGACGGGATCGACTACGCGCTGTGTGTCCGGCGCACCGGGCTCGACGACGTCCTGGTGCGGGCCGCCGTCGCCGCGGGGGCCGAGCTGCGCACGCGGTGCCGGGTGGAGTCGGTGGTGTTCGACGGAAACCGCTGTGCCGGTGTGCGGTACACCGACCGGTCCGGGGCCGTCACCGAGATCCGCGCGTCGCTGGTGGTCGGTGCGGACGGGCGGCGCAGCACCGTGGCGCGCGCGGTCGGCGCGCAGGAGCCGTTCGTCTCGGTGCCCAGTGGCCGGGACTGCTACTTCGCCTATTGGCGCGACACCGCCGACGCGCCCCGGCACGTCGCCGCGCAGTGGCGGGTCGGCGCCGACCTCGGTACCGCCTTCCCCTGCGACGACGGCCTGGTGCTGAGTCTGGTGCAGCCACCGCGCACCTCGGAACGGCTGGGACCGGGCGAGGCCGACCGCCGCTATGCCGAAGCGGTGGCGCGTATTCCGGCGCTGGCCGAGCGGCTGCGCGGGTGCGAGCGGGTCGGCCGGGTGCGGTCGGCGACCGGGATCGCCTCCTACTTCCGGCATTCGTCGGGCCGCGGCTGGGCGTTGCCCGGCGACGCGGGCCACTTCAAGGACCCGGTGACCGCCCAGGGCATCCGCGACGCCCTGCACTACGGCCGCCTGCTGGCCGAATCCGTCGCCGGCGTCCTCGATGATCCCGACGCCCTCGACGCGGCACTCGCGCGGTGGGAACGCCGCCGCGTCCTCGAATGCCGGGAGATCTTCCACTGGACCAACCGGCTGGCCCGCGGCGAAGCCATGCGCCCCTTGGAGATCGAGCTCTACCGGCGCGCCGCCACCGATCCCGAACTCGCCGAGATCACCACCGGCATCTTCTCGCGCACCCGCAGGCCCGCCGAACTCGCCAGCCCCGCCCGGGCGGCCCGGCTGGGCTGGGGCGCCTTGCGGCACCAGCGTGACCGCCTGCCCGCCGTCCTCACCGATATGGGCCGCGAAGTGCGCGGCGCTCTCACCGAACGGAAGCTCACCCGAACCACCTTGCGCGGCACGCCGATCCGGGTCGTGCCGCCGACGCACACCCTGCACACCACCGTGGCACCTGGAGCACAGCATGTCCGATAAGCCGCTCACCGTCACCCGCCGCACCGCCCTGCGCGCCGGTCTGGCCGCCGGGGCCGCCCTGGCCGTCACCGCACCGGCGACCGCCGCCTCTCCCGGTCCCCGCTCACCACTACTCCGGTCCGGCGGCAGGACGGTCGCGATCTTCGGCGGCGGGATGGCCGGGCTCAGCGCCGCCCACGAGCTGGCCGAGCGCGGCTACCAGGTGACCGTCTACGAACCGGCCTATCTCGGCGGCAAGGCCCGCAGCCTGGGTGTACCCGGCACCGGCGGGCCCGGGCGCCAGGAACTGCCCGGTGAGCACGGCTTCCGGTTCTTCCCCGGCTGCTACCGCAATGTGCCCGACACGATGAGCCGGATCCCGTTTCCCGGCAACCCGAACGGCGTGCTCGACAATCTGGTGCGGGTCGAGGGCACGGTCGCCGGTTTCGAGGACTCCGCGCCGATCTTCCTGCCGGTCGAGCTCGGCGGCCTCACCCAGCTGACCCCGCAGGTGCTGCAGAGCACGGTCGTCGGCGCGTTCGGGTTCGTCCCGGAACTGCCCGCGCACGAGCTGGCCTTCTTCGCCAAGCAGATGACCATGTGGTTCACCTCGAGCACCGAACGCCGCTTCGGGCAGTGGGAATACGTGACGTGGGAACAGATCATGCGGGCCGAGGGCAAGTCCGCCGCCTATCGCCGGTACCTGGTGAACGCGCTGACCCGCATCACCGTGGCGGCCAAACCGCAGACCAGTTCCGCGCGCACCATCGGAACCATCGGCGAGGCGCTGGTGCTGGCCGGGAGCGGGCTCGTCCCGGAGTTCTCCGGTGGTGTCGACCGGATTCTCAACCGGCCCACCAATGCCGCGTGGATCGATCCGTGGGTCGCCCATCTGCGTGGTCTCGGCGTGCGCTTCGTGCTCGGCCAGGGCGCGCGGGCCCTGCATCTGGCCGGTGGCCGGATCGCGTCGGTGACGGTGAGCGGTGCGGCCGGGACGACGACGGTCACCGCCGACCACTATGTGTGCGCCATGCCGGTGGACCGGGTCGTCGACCTACTCGGTCCCGCGATCCTCGACGCCGATCCGCGCCTGGCGGGCATGCGGGAGCTGGTCACCGACTGGATGGTCGGCATCCAGTACTTCCTGCGCCGTCCCAGCGACATCCCCGAAGGTCACATCGCCGCGCTCGGGTCACCCTGGGCGATCACCGCGCTGCGCCAGGCACCGATGTGGGTGGGCGATTTCGCCGCCACCTACGGCGACGGGTCGGTGGTCGAATGTCTGTCCGTCGACATCTCCGACTGGGATACCCCCGGCATCGTCTACGGCCGCACCGCCAAGGAATGCGGCGCCGCGGAGATCGCCACCGAGGTGTGGGCGCAGCTGAAGGGCTGGCTCAACACCGGTACCGGCTGGCTGCGCGACGAGGACATCCACTCCTGGCATCTCGATCCCGGCATCACCTGGTCCGGTGGCGGCATCCACAATGCGACACCGCTGCTGGTCAACACGGTCGGCTCCTACGATCACCGCCCCGACGCGCACTGCGCGATCCCCAATCTCTATTTCGGCGGCGACCACGTGCGCAGCCACATCGACCTGGCGACCATGGAGGGCGCCAACGAATCCGGCCGCGCGGCCGCCAACGCGATACTCGACGCCGCGGACGATCCGGCCCCGCGCGCCACCTGTTTCCCGCTGGTGGAGCTGCCCGCGTTCGCCGCAGCCAAGGCGCTCGACGCCGACCGGTTCCGGGCCGGGCTCCCCCACCTGCTCGACCTCTGAGCGGATCAGCGCACCCGCAACAGCACCATCGGCAGGGTGTCCACCGGGGCGCCGGTGGCCTCTTCGATGGTGGCGCGCAGCTTCTTCCACGCGCGCGGGTGCTCGCGGGCGTACCGCTCGAGCGCGTGCGCCGAGTCCGTCTCGGTCATCGGGGTCGCGCGGGCGGGCAGCCCGCGCCGGAAGCCGGTCGAGATCCGGACAGCCGGGTCGGCGACGATGTTGCGGTACCACTGGGCCCCGACACCGAATCCCGACACGATCACGTACTCACCGGCGCCCGGACGGTCGACCACCTCGAGCACTACGTAGCGCCGGTGGCCGCTGCTGCGCCCGCGGTGTTCGAGCATGAGCAGGCGAGATCCGAACACGAACCCCAATCCCGCCCGGTACAGCAGGATCGGCGCGCGGACCAGCCAGCGGGTACGCAACGCCTTGGCACCCAGATACGCGCCTACAGAGGATCGGCCCATGCGGTGTCCTTTCTCACGCGGTCCAGGCTACGACGCTGCGCCGGTGCGTGCCGCCAGGAGCCCGAGACCGATCAGGTCGCGGACGTATTTGCCGATCAGCGCCGCGTCCAGGTGCGGGATGTCGGGCATCGTCTCGACTCCGGCGTCGCGCACGGCCGCGCGGAACCCGTCGGCCGGGAGCGCCGATCCGGCCAGCGGGACCCCGGGACGGCGATAGGCGTGCAGCAGCGGTAACAGGGTGTGTTTGCGCTGGGATTCGGGCAGGGCGCGCAGGGCGGTCTCGAAGCGGGTGAACCATTCGTCGTAGTCACGGATGCGGGCGATGGGGTGGCCCGCGGCGATCAGCCAGTCGACGAAGGTGTCCAGGGAGATGTCGTCGTCGTGTGGGTTGAGCACGTCGTAGGTGCGGTAGCCGCTGGTGGCGGCCGCGCCCAGCGCGGTGACGGCCGCGGCGACGAAATCGGCGGGCAGCCCGTCGTAGTGGGCGCGGCGGCGTCCACCGCCGGAATCGGTGCGGTAGAACGATTCCGGCGCGATCCCGGTGACGAGCACGCTGAGCAACAGCCGGGTGAACACGTCCGGCACATTGAGCTGTCCGGCGTAGTCGCGGTGGGCCAGGATCATGTCGGAGCGGAACACCGCCACCGGCAACCCGAACCGGTCCGACGCCTCCCGCAGCAGCACTTCCCCCGCCCATTTGCTGTTGCCGTAGCCGTCGGCGTAGCCGGTGTCGAGCCGACGGACCGGGCTCATCGCGCGCACGTCACCGTCTTCGGCGAAGAACTCGCCCTGGGCCGCGACCGCCACGGTCGACAGGTAACTCACCGGTTTGCGCTTGGTGGTGAGGGCGAGCCGGATCACCTCGGCGGTCCCCACGACATTCGGGCCGAAGAGCTGACCGTAGGGCAGCACGTGGTTCACCAGTGCGCCCGAGTGCACGATCAGGTCGACCTGTTCGGCCAGCCGCTGCCACACCGGTCGCGGCACACCGAGATCCGGCTCGCCGAGATCACCGGCGACCACCTCGAGCGCGTCCCGGGCGAGGGCGTGGAAGTGCGCGCGTAGCGCGGCGTCGCCGGTGTCGAAGGCGGCGTCGAGGCGGGCGCGGGCCGACTCGGCGTCCGCGCCGCGCACCACACACACCACCCGGCCGCCGCGCGGCGCGACCCGTTCCAGCCAGGTCAGCAGCAGGAACCGGCCGAGGTAGCCGTTGGCGCCGGTGATCAGGACGGTGCGGATGCCCTCGGCAGCGGGCAGGTCGGCGGCCCGTTCCAGGGTGGGGGCGTCGAGGAACTTCGCCAGCGTGAGATCGGAGGCGCGGATCTCGGTGGCACCGGGCCCGTGCACCGCGTCGGCATCGAGACCGCGAGTGCCCCGTTCGATGTAGCGGGTGAGCGCGGCGAGGTCGCTGTCGGGCGCGAGCACGACGTTCACCGGCACCTCGACACCGAGCAGTTCCCGCAGCAGCGTCGAATACGACAGCGCCGCCAGCGAATCCCCACCCAGGTCGGCGAACCGGGCGCCGGGCCGCAGGTCGGTGACCGGGCAGCCGAGCACCGCGGCCGCCGCCCGCGTGACGGTCTCCGCCACCGGCAGCCCGGGCGCGTCGCGGCGCAGCTGGGCGAGCTGGTCCTCCTGCTCGCGCGCCACCTCGTCGTAGAGCGCTTCGAGCCGGTCGCCGTAGCGCTGTTTCAGCTTGGGCCGCAACAGTTTCGCCACGCCGGAGAGCAGGCCGTTGGCGACGGAGAACGGTTCGGGCTCGATCAGGAAGTCGCGCGGGATCTCGTAGGATTCCAGGCCCGCGTCGAGCGCGGCGCGCTGGATCGAGACGGCGAGGGCGCCACGCAACTCCCCCGGCGGTCCGGCCAGCGCGGCCTCGGTGGGCACCACCACGGCCAGCAGGTAGGCGCGTTCGCTGCTGCCGTAGACGTAGATCTGGCGCACGAGATCGGCACCGGCGAACACGGCCTCCAGCTTCGACACGGTGACGAACTCACCCTGCGACAGCTTGAGCACATTGTTGCGCCGGTCCACATAGGCCAGGCGGTCGGGCGCGAGCTCGGCCACCACGTCGCCGGTGCGGCAGAAACCGTCGGCGTCGAACACCTCGGCGGTGACCTCGGGCCGCCGGTAGTACCCGGCGATCATGGTGGTGGTCTTGAGCAGCAGCTCACCGCGTGGGTGGGGCTTGTCGGTGGTGAAGTAGCCCAGTTCGGGCACGTCGACGAGCTTGTAGTCCAGCACCGGCGGCCGCATGACCTTGGTGTCGAAGATGACGCCGCCGCCGGTCTCGGTGGAGCCGTAGCCGTCGTGCAGCCGCATCCGCAGCACCGATTCGACGAAGGCGCGCAGTTCGGGCGCGATCGGCGCGCTACCGCACAGCACCGACATCAACCGCCCGCCCAGGAACTCCTCGCGCAGGACGGTTTTCACCTCCTCGGCGTGCGCGTCCGGGTCGGGTCCGCCACGGCGGTCGAGTTCGTGCCGGTAGCGCTGCCACAGCATGTCGCAGACCCGGGGCACCAGGAAGATCTCGGTGGGGCGCACCAGCGCGATGTCCTCGAACAGGGTCGACATGTCCGGTGTGGCGGCGAAATACGCGGTGCCGCCGCGGGCCAGCACGCTGGTCAGGGTCAGGCGGGCGGCGATGTGGCTCAGCGGCAGGAAGTTCAGGGTGATCGCCGCCAGCGGGCGCGGCGGCTGCCAGCTCACCGACACCAGCCGCTGGGTGTACATGGCGCCCTTGGGCGTTCCCGTACTGCCCGAGGTGTAGATCAGCAGGGCGAGGGGATCGTCGCCGGGCTCGGGGACCGACAGCGGCGCGGCGGGCAACACCCGGCCGCGGTCGACGGTCTCGGTGAGGGTGTCGATGGTGACCGGTGATCCCGCCTCGGTGAGACGGGCCCGCGCGGCGGCCAGGGCGTCCCGATGGTCGTCGTCGTCCGGGTGGTGGTCGAAGACGAGCAGGGTGCGCGGGGTGGTTTCGGCCAGCACCGCGTCGACGGCGATGCTCAGGTGCGCGGTGTCGACCGCGAACACGCGAGGCTCGGTCTCGGTCAGGATCGAGCGCAGCTGGTCGAGACCGGCACCGCCCTGCAACGGCACCGCCACCGCGCCGAGGTGGATCCCGGCCAGGTCGAGCACGGTGTAGTCCACGCTGGTGAATCCCAGCATCGCGACGAATTCGCCCGCGGCGACACCGTCGGCGTGCCAGGCGGCGGCCAGGGCGCGGGCGCGTTCCCAGAGCACCCGGTAGGTGAGCAGCTCGAACTCCGGCAGGAGCCGCCGGGTCGTGCGGCCGGTCGCCGGGTCGACGACCGGTTCGGTGCGCCGGGTGCCGACGGCGGGGCGGTCGGCGTACCCGGTCATGGCGATCTCGACGATGCGGGCCAGCGGGGTCGCGGCCGCGACGACCTCGGCGTGCACCGCCGGGTCGGGCTTGGCGGCACGGATCTGCGGGTCCTCGGCGTAGAGCGTCCTGATCCGGTCCGCCAGCTCGACCGTCATGCCTCGTTCCGATCCGGCCACATCGATCGACACCTCGTGCCAGGCTTGCCGTTTGGCCGGCTCGGGGTCGATCAGGACGCGGGGCGGCTGATCGATGACGCAGGTCGCCCGGCGTTCGGCGGTGTACGGCGCCCAGGCGGGCAGCGGGCTGCCGGTGCGCGCGAAATGCGCCCAGTTGTCCTGCATGAAGTCCTGGACCGCGCGGAAGGCCCGGCGCCCGCCCGCGGCGGTCATCATCCGGCCGACCGGCCCGTCCACCCAGCCGAACACCGGAACCAGGTCCAGGGCGTGGGTGGCACCGAAACCCGCCGCGCGCAGGGCCCGTGGCGCGTAGTCGAAGCGATAGGCGTAGGTCGGGGCGTGGCGGCTGTGGCCTTCCAGCACCGCCAGGGTCGGGCGCAGGAACATGAAGTCTCCGCCCATCCGGACGGCGGTGCGCGGGGCCGGATAGCCGGGGTAGGCGCGGAGGACGCGCTGTTCGGTGCCGGGCGCGCAGCGCGCGAACACCGTGGTCAGCTGGGCCTGCGTATGCGGCACCGACTTGCCGAAGCGCTGGAACAGGGTCGCCTCGTCGAGGTTCGTGCCGATGGTCAGCGGCACGGGATGCGCGCGCCCGGCGGCGATCGCGGTCAGCGGCGCCTCGGGCAGGAAGTCCCCGTCGACCACCGGCGCGTAGGGGAAGCTGCCCGGTTCCTCGCGCAGGGCCCGGCCCAGCGCCCGGTCGGCGGCCCGGCTCAGGTCCCCGGCGCGCACGGTGCGCAGCGCGCGGCCCGCGTCGGCCGGGTCGATCCCGGCCCGTTCGAGGACACGGCGCGCGAACCTCCGGGCTTGCGCGGGCTCGGCGATCCAGTCCGCGGGTGCGCTCTGCGCGATGGCCCGGTGGAACAGCCCGCCCGCCGACGGGGTGGCCAGCAGCGAGACCACCGCGTGCGCGCCCGCCGATTCCCCGAAGATCGTGACCCGGTCCGGGTCGCCACCGAAGGCGGCGATATTGCGCTGTACCCATTGCAGCGCCGCGACCTGGTCGCGCAGGCCGAGATTCGACTCGATCGGTTGATCCGGGGTGGAGAACTCGGTGAAGTCGACGTAGCCGAGCGCGCCGAGGCGGTAGTTGACCGACACCACGATCACGTCCCCGCGCACCGCCAGCCGGGCCCCGGAATACATGCTCGAGGTGCCGAAGATGTAGCCGCCGCCGTGCAGGAACACCAGCACCGGCCGCGGCTGCGCCGCGGCGGTGACGGGCGCGGTCACGTTCAGCGTCAGACAGTCCTCGCCGACGGCCTGCCAGGCCCGCGGCCCGGTCCGCGCGCCGTTGGGATGCTGGACGGCCGCGCACCCGAACTCGGTCGCCTGGCGCACCCCCGTCCACGGCCGGACGGGTTGGGGGGCACGCAGGCGCAGGTCGCCGACCGGCGCGGCCGCATAGGGAACAGAACGCCAGCTGACGACACGTCGGCCCGCTCGACCGCGCACGACTCCGTCGGCGGTCACGATCTCGGTGGACACCATTCGTACACCGTACGTGGTACCGCCGGTACCGCGCAGGATGTTCGCCTCGCTAACGCTCTCGCGCGGCCCGGCCGGCGCGGGCGCGCCCACTAAACTGACGCCCATGGTCGGCGACGTGAGTTGCGAACCCACCGAGATCAACCCCCACGGCCCCGAGCGGGCGCCGCTGGCCGCCGGTGCCGCCACCACCATCGCCGAGCTCGACTGCCTGGTCTCCTCCTGTTTCGCCTGCCCCCGGCTGGTCGCCTGGCGCGAGGAGGTCGCACGGGTGAAGCGGGCCGCGTTCCGCGATCAGGAGTACTGGGGCAGGCCGGTGCCGGGCTTCGGTCCCGCCGACGCGTCGATCCTGGTCGTCGGGCTCGCGCCCGCGGCCAACGGCGGCAATCGCACCGGGCGGATGTTCACCGGCGACCAGAGCGGCGATGTGCTCTTCGCGGCGATGCATGCGGTCGGCCTGTCCAGCGGCGCGCACCCGGTCTCCGCCGACGACGGCATCACCCTGCGCGGCACCCGCCTCACCTCCCCGGTGCACTGCGCACCCCCGGAGAACAAGCCCACCCCCGCCGAACGGCACACCTGCGCGCCGTACCTGAGCCGTGAACTCGAACTGCTGGCCGACACCCTGGCGGTGATCACGGTGCTCGGCGGGTTCGGCTGGCAGGCCCTGTTCTCGGTCCTGGCCGAGGGCGGCTGGCAGGTCCCGCGCCCGCGCCCGCGCTTCGCCCACGGTGCCCAGGTCACCCTCGCCCACCCCGACGGGCGCACGGTCACCGTGCTCGGCTGCTATCACGTCAGCCAGCACAACACCTTCACCGGCCGCCTGACCCCCGCCATGCTCGAAGACATCCTGCGGACCGCGAAATCCCTCGCCGGTTCCGGACTTCCCGACGACGAAACGAGGGCGCCATGACACAGCAACCCGACGTGCGGGTCCGCCGGATCTACGAAGACCCCGAACCGGACGACGGGCAGCGGGTTCTGGTCGACCGGCTCTGGCCACGCGGGGTCAGCAAAGAACGCGCCGATCTCACGACCTGGTGCAAAGACGTCGCCCCGTCCACCGAGCTGCGCAAGTGGTATCACCACGATCCCGAGAAATTCGACGAATTCGCCGACCGCTACCGCAGCGAACTCGAACAGCCCGACCACGCCGCCGCCCTCACGGAATTGCGGACGATGGCCGAGCACGGACCGCTCACCCTGCTCACCGCCGCGCGACGCGCCGATATCAGCGAGGCGACCGTCCTGGCCGCGATTCTCGACAACCATGTTTCATCGGATTGATGAACATGTGATATCGACGGCCGCTCCCGGCCCGCACGCACACCAGAATCACCTGGAGTAGTTGCTCGGCGAGACGATCACTGCGATGGCAGGAGAACCGATGAGCACGCTGGCGATGAGCACGGTCGACATCTCGCGATGGCAATTCGGTATCACCACCGTCTACCACTTCATCTTCGTCCCGCTCACCATCGGCCTTGCCCCGATCGTCGCCGGTATGCAGACGGCCTGGGTGGTCACCGGTAACGAACGCTGGTACCGGCTCACGAAATTCTTCGGCAAACTCTTCCTGATCAACTTCGCCCTCGGCGTGGCCACCGGCATCGTGCAGGAATTCCAGTTCGGCATGAACTGGAGCGAATATTCGCGCTTCATCGGCGACATCTTCGGCGCCCCACTGGCTTTGGAAGCGCTCATCGCCTTCTTCATGGAGTCCACCTTCATCGGGCTGTGGATCTTCGGCTGGACGCGATTGCCGAAACTCGTTCACCTGGCCACGATCTGGATCGTGGCGATCGGTGTGAACGCCTCGGCCTATTTCATCATCGCGGCGAATTCGTTCATGCAGCATCCGGTCGGGGCGCGCTACAACCCGGAAACCGGGCGCGCCGAACTCGACAGCATCTTCTCGCTGCTCACCAACAACACGAGCGTGGCGGCCTTTCCGCATGTGGTCGCGGGCGCCTTTCTCACCGCGGGTACCTTCGTGGCCGGTATCGCGGGCTGGTACATGGTCCGCAATGCCCGCAGCGGTGACGCGGTGAAACGCGAGGAGGCACGCACCCTCTGGCGGCCCGCGGCCCGCAGCTGCCTGCTCGTCATCGCCGCCTCGGTCGTGGTGGTCGCGCTGACCGGCGACATCCAGGGCAAGATCATGTTCGACCAGCAGCCGATGAAGATGGCCTCGGCGGAATCGCTGTGCCACACCGAGACCGACCCCGATTTCTCGATCCTCACCGTGGGCACGCACAACAACTGCGACAGCGTCACCCACGTGCTGAAGGTGCCCTATGTGCTGTCCTACCTGGCCGAGGGCCAGTTCACCGGGGTCACCCTCCAGGGCGTGGAGGACCTGCAACGGTCCTATGTCGAGCAGTACGGTCCCGGTGACTACCGGCCCAATCTGTTCGTCACCTACTGGTCCTTCCGCGCCATGGTCGGCCTGCTGGCCGGTCCAGTCCTGCTGTTGCTCGCCGGCTTCTGGATGACCCGGCGCGGCCGGGTCCCGGACAAGCGCTGGTTCGCCTGGCTGAGCCTGCTCGCCATCCCGACCCCGTTCCTGGCCAACAGCGCGGGCTGGGTCTTCACCGAGATGGGCCGCCAGCCCTGGGTGGTGGTCCCGAATCTCACCGGTGACACCACCATCCGGATGACGGTGGCCCAGGGCGTGTCCGACCACGCGCCGGGCACCGTGGTGTTCTCCCTGATCGTGTTCACGCTGCTCTACGGCGCGCTCGCGATCGTCTGGTACTACCTCATGCACCGCTACATCGTCGCCGGACCGGACCCGGCACCCACCGAGCACGACGAACCCGATGACGACGGGGGCGGTGGCCGGCACCGCGCCGAACCGGTCGAGCCCCTGTCGTTCGCGTACTAGGAGTCGAGCGATGAGCCTGCAGCAATTCTGGTTCGTGCTGGTCGGAGTCCTGTTCACCGGCTACTTCGTGCTCGAGGGTTTCGACTTCGGCGTGGGCATGCTCATGCCGATCCTCGGCAAGGGCTCCGATGTGCGGCGCCGGGTGGTGCTCAACACCATCGGCCCGATCTGGGACGGCAACGAGGTCTGGCTGATCACCGCCGGTGGCGCGCTGTTCGCGGCCTTCCCGGAGTGGTACGCGAGCATGTTCTCCGGGTTCTATCTCGCGCTGCTGCTGTTGCTGGTGGCGCTGATCCTGCGGGTGTGCGCCATCGAGTACCGGGCCAAGATCAACGATCCCACCTGGCGTGCCTGGTGCGATGCCGGCATCGGGATCGGTTCCTGGATTCCGGCCCTGGCCTGGGGCTGGGTGTTCGCGAATCTGGTGCGCGGGGTGCCGCTGGACGAGCGCAAGCAGATCGTCGGTTCGGTGTGGGATCTGTTCAGCCCGTACGCGCTGCTGGGCGGCGCGACGACGGCGATCCTGTTCGCCCTGCACGGTGCGATCTTCCTGGCCCTCAAGACCGGCGGCGAAGTGCGTGACGACGCGCGTAAGACCGTCCGGGTGCTGTTCGTGCCGACGGTGCTGATCGTCGGCGCGTTCGGGCTGTGGACCCAGTTGGCCTACGGCTCCGGCTGGACCTGGGCAGCACTCGGGGTGGCCGTGCTCGGCCTGGTCCTGGCCGGTGCCGCGACCGCGACGGCGCGCGACGGCTGGGCCTTCGTCGGCACCACGCTGACCGTGGTGGCGGCCACCGTCCTGCTGGTGGGCTCGCTGTACCCGAATGTCATGCCCTCCACCATCAGCCCGCTCTACGACTTGACCATCGACAACGCCTCGTCGAGTCCCTACACCCTGCGGGTGATGAGCTGGGCGGCCGTGCTGGCCACCCCGGTGGTGCTGGTGTACCAGGGCTGGACCTACTGGGTGTTCCGCAAGCGGCTCACCGTCGACCACATTCCCGCACCGACCGGGCTGCCGCTGTCGCGACCCCCGCGCTGAACGCGGCGCGGACATTCCGCCGCGAATTCCCGTGGCAAATATTTGGCGACTATCCATGCGTGGTCATAGCCGAACGCGCAATCGTGCCGATAGAGTCGGATCGAAATCACCATTGGCGCAATTAACGGAAAGGCGAAACCGGCTCCGCACAACAAATCACCGGTTGACGGCCGAATTCCCCACCGGCGGGATCCCGCGGCCGTGCAGCACGATGAAAGGGATGCGCGCAATGACCCGATCACATCGCGACGAGCACGACGAACGATCCCGCACGCGCGCGATCGACCTGCACGTCTGGCGGGAGGTGACCAGAGTCCGCACCGAATGGCTCGTCGATCACCGGCTCACCCCGGCACAACGGCACGCGAGCATCGACGAGGAGTCCGTCGACCTGACCGCCCGCATCACCATGTTCGAATCCGTCGTCCTCGACGATCTGGTCGACCGCTGGAAAGCGGCCTACGGCTGGGCGATCCCCGGCGACGCGATGCCGCTGGGCAAGCTCACCGCGCTGGCCAGGGCCGATGCCCGGTCGGCGGTGCTGTGCGACAACCTCTACGCACACATCCCACCGGCGCTCATCGCCGAGCGGCACGCCGCCACCGCGGCCGAGGCCACCCGCAGGCGCCGCCGCTCCGCACCCGCGCCGCAGCGCTGGCGCAGCCGTTCGGTGACCATCGCGCCCGCCACCGAGATGGTCGTGATGCGCACCTGGGGCATCGTGCGCTCCTGCGATTTCACCGAACTGGCGTGCGCGCTGATCCAGGTGCAGTCCGAGGATGGCATGCCCATTCCGGTGTCGCCGCTGGACCCGCTGGCCGAGCAGATGGCCGCGATCATCCACGATCAACTCGTCGAGGAAGGTTTGCCGCCGATTTAATCGGCCACGCCCGGCAGACGGTATTTATATAACGATTCAGCTAATCATCCGCTACTCGACCTCGTTCAGCATCGCGGACAATTCCCGGGCCTGGGGAAGGTCGCCGGGACACCGTGCCAGCGAGGAACGCAGTACGGACACAGCCAGATCCGGTCGCTGGTCGGCCAGCGGAATACGCGCGCAGAACAGCGCCGCCGTGACGGCCTCGCCGTGATATCCGGTGGCGTGCAGGGCGTCCACGGCGCGGACGGCATGGGCGTGGGCCTCGGGTCTGCGACCGTGCGCGAACAGGGTGTGCGCGGTCGCGAGGTCGAGGCGGGCGTGGTCGTCGGTGTCGCGGGCCCGCACCAGCCGGGCCTGCTCGAGCGCGGCGTCGGCGGCGGGGAGGTCGCCCGCCCGCACGTGGGCGATCACTTCCAGGACGCGGTACCGGCGTTGCTCGCGCGGGGTTCTGTCCAGTTCGGTGGCGAGGTCGGCGGCCGTGCGGTAGTCCTGTGCGGCGGGGGCGGGGCGATCGGCGGCGAGCAGGAGTTCCCCGGCCCGGAAGTGGGCGTAGCGGGCGAAGTCGCGCCGGTCCGCGGCGAGCGCGTCCTCGGCGAGGGCGTGATAGGCGGTGACGGCGGCATCGCGGCGGTCCAGTTCGCGCAGGGCGTCGGCCAAAACGTAGCGCGCGGTGACCACGTCGGCGGCGTCGGTGAGGACCGTGCCGTTCGCGCGGGCGTTGTCGGCCCAGGTGCAGGCGTGCTCGGCGTGCCGGTGCGCCTGGTCCCAGCGGCCCAGCGCGGCGCACACCTCGGCCAGCCGGATCCAGTGCAGCCGCCGCGACACGTTCCAGATGTCGAGCGCGTCGTATTCGTGGGCGGCGAAGGACAATTCGTCGACGGCGTCGGTGTCGCGGCCGAGCAGGTGCAGTGCCCAGCCGTGGCGGAAGCGCAGTTCGGCGGTGACCAGCCGACCGGTCGTCGGCGGCGCGTCGCGCAGGCAGCGGGCCAGCAGCTCGGCGAGTCCGGCCTGGTCCTCGACGGCGGTGAACCGTTCGACCAGCTGTTCGACGCAGCGGCGGGCCAGGAACTGGGCTCCGGCTTCGATGCTCGCGGTGAGGGCGGGCACCAGGTCGGCGGCGACGGCGTCGGTGGGTTCCTTCCACCAGACCCGCATGCGGCCCAGCCGGTGACCGGCCAGGGCGCGGGCCATCGGGTCGGTGACGGTACGGGCCAGTGTCAGCGTCCGTTCGGCGAGATCGCGGGCCTCGTCGTCGCGATCGAGCAGGAACAGGATCTCGGCCAGGATCACCTCGGCCCCGACCACCGATCCCGGATCGGCGTGGGCGCGCAGGCGTTCCACGGGTTCGGTGATCTCCGCGAGCGCTTCGGCATAACGCTTCTCGTCCTTCAGCCGGTCGGCCAGCGCCACCAGGCACAGGTCGTGGCGCAGGTACTCCCCCGCCGCGGCGTAGGCGGCGGCCGCCTCGCGCAGGCGGGGCACGGTCGAGGCGTCCTCGTCGTAGCGGGCCCGCAGTTCCAGGACCGCGGCGGCGACCGCGGGCGGCGCGGCATCGTCGATCAGGTCCAGGTAGCGGCGGGCATCGCTCCACAGGCCACGGTCGAAATGCCAGCGGGCACAGTGCACGGCGACTTCGGCGGGTGCGCCGAGGGGCCACACCACGTGCAGGGTGGGCCGGGCGCCGGGCACCAGCGGCAGGAATTCCCGCAGCGGACCGGCGGCGAGCCTGCGTTCGACGCGGGTGCGCTGCCACGCGGTGCCGTTGCGGGCGTCGAACCGCGCGGCGAGATCGAGTGCTTCGGCGCGCATGCGCGCGTGCAGTTCGGCGACGGTCGTCGCGGGATGCCCGGCCGAGCAGCCGTGACAGGGCAGGGATTCCGGGCCGCGGCCGAGGGCCACCAGCCGGGCCAGCAGGACCGCGCTGCTGGTGGCGAATTCGAGGCGGCCGTGGGGGCGGTTCAGGGTGGTGAAGTGGCACATCAGCCGGCGGAACCGGGTGAGCCCGTCCTGTTCGTTGCCGGTGCGGGCCAGGAATTCGATGGCCATGCCGGAGTACTCGTACGGGTACACGTCGACCTTCGCGAAACCGTCGGCCATCCGCTGGTACAGCGCGGCCAGTTCCTCGTCGTCGGCGTGCTCGGCCCAGAACGGGAGCACGGTCGCGGCGATATAGGGCGCGGACTCCAGGGAGAATTCGCCGTCGCGGAGGGGCTGGGCGAGCCGGAGCGCGCGGGCGAGCGAGGCGGGGTCGCCGCGGTGCAGATGTCGCTCGATCTCGTTCTCGAGATCCCACGGATCGTGCGGGGTCGGGCCGCCCGCGAGCACCCACTGCCGGTAGGCGTGTTCCTCGGCGTCCCAGTCACCGCGTTGCAGGGCCAGCCGCCGTTCCACCTCGTGGACACCGGCGAGGCCGTGCCCGCCCGCGGCGAAGCGGCGCCGGATGTCGGCGAGCAGGGCGGTGATCCGGTCCAGGTCCACCTCGGGGAAGCCGATCATGGTCCGGACCGTGCGCACGTACCAGGACCGCAGCGACCATTCCTCCTGCGGGCCGTAATCGTCGGGGCGGCTGTCGTAGTCGCTGAGGCAGCGCGCGAACAGCGGGAAGCCGCGGTCCCACTGGCCCGAGACGCAGTGCCGGTTCGCGAGATCACGGCGGGCGCGGAACGCGAGGCGGTGGTGGCCGCCCGCGTCGGCATGGGCGACGATCTCCTCCAGCTCGGCGCGGACCGCGGCATGCCAGCCGGAACCGAGAGCGCGGTAGCGGGCGGTGAGTTCGGTTTCGGTGTAGCTCATCGCGCGTCCTCCGCCCGCATGGCCCAGCGCAGCAGCCCACTGAACGAGCGGTTCAGCAGGGCGCTCTCGTCGGCGCCGATGGGATGGCGGCCCTGGAGCAGCGCCTGGCCGTAGAGGGCTTCCACGGCCAGGGCGATGAGGTCGGGGTCGGTCAGTTCCAGCATGGTGGCGACGAGCGGGTTGCGCAGGTTCAGCACGAGCTGATGCTGTCCGGGTTCCGGCTCCTGGCCGGTGTCGACGGCGTCGAGCACGCCCGCCCACAGCTCGTCGGCCCGCTCGCGCGCCTGCTGTCTCTCCGCCGACCGGTGCAGTTCGCGGTTCACCAGGAACAGGGCGGGCAGCTGGGCGGGGTCGAAGGCTTTCGCCACCGGAACGCATCGGCGCGCGGCGAGTGCGGTGCGGCCGTGCTCGAGCAGGCGGGTGAGTCCGGCGTGCGCCTCGGTGGGCTGGTCGAAGCGGGTGGCGAGTTCGGCGGGGTCGAGTGCGCGCACGGTCAGGGCCGGGTGCACCCGGTGCAGCCGCGACATGATCTGCACGTCGTAGGCGTAGCCGCCGTTGACCAGGCCGATGCCCTGGGCGGCGGCCACGGCGGCGAGCTCCCGGAACTCGTCGGCGGTCGCGGTGTAGCGCAGCACCGGGCTGCGGCGGGCGAATTCGGCCAGGGTCATCGGGCCCCAGCAGGTCTCCATCGGCCACCAGTCGGAGACCAGGCGCAGCATCGCGTCGTCGTGCAGGGCCAGCGATTTCACGCCGAGGTGGTGCACGGCCAGGAAGGTGTGCAGCTTCGGCGGATCGGTGACCGACAGCGACACCAGCCAGTCCCGGATGCGGCTGCCCAGCGCGGTGCGGGTGGCGGCGAGCAGGTCGTCGGCGTAGAGCGATTCGCGGCTCGCGGTGGGCCGCAGTTCGGTGGTGTCGACGACGCACCGGGCGAAGAAGGCCCACTCCGGCAGCAGGTCGGGCACCGATTCGCCCAGCAGCATGCGCCGCAGATACACCCGGTGTCCTTGCCGCACACCGGGATCGGCGGCCATGGGGAGGATGAACGCGACACCGGAGAGCCCGGCCTCGGCGACGGTGAGATCCAGGCAATCGAGTGGGGTGAAGCCGAAGGTCCGTTCGGCGTAGTCACCCAACGCCGCGGTGCGGGCCGCCGCGCTCGGATGCGGGGCCTGCCACGGCACGGTCGCCGTCCCCACGGGCACACCGGCCACCGTCACCGGAATCGGCAGCAGCCCACCGAATTTCCGGGCCAGCTCGGTGACCATGGTCGCGTCGCACCAGCGTTCGTGGTCGCGGCGCGGGGTGAGGATCACCGTCGTCCCCGGCTCTGGCCGTTCGGCACCGGCCCGGGTGACGCGGTACTGCCCGTTCGAAGAGCCCACCCATTCCAGCGTCGGCCCGCCGCGCGCCGAGCGGGTCAGCACCCGCACCTCGTCGGAGACCAGGAAGCACGACAGTAGCCCGATGCCGAACTGGCCGAGGAACTCCCGGCGCGCGAACCCGATCTCGTCGCGTTTGGAACTGTTGCCGATGGTGGCCAGGAAGGTGTGGACCTCGTCCTCGGTGAGGCCGATCCCGTTGTCGTGGATCCGCAGCGGCGCACCGCTATGGGCCGGTTCGATCTCGATCCGGCCGGTGAATCCGGTGGCGAGCTGCCCGCGGGCCGCGATCGCGTCCACCCCGTTCTGCAGCACCTCGCGCAGATACACCTGCGGACTCGAATACAGGTGATGACTGAGCAGATCCACGATGCCCCGCAGATCCACCTGAAATGCGCGTTCCATCGCACGCCCCCCGGCCGGTCGTTCCCACGTCTACCGCGCTGGATTCTGCCTCAGCCGCCGTCGGCGATCCTCGCGTGGGGGCGGGGTGTGCGTAGGATGACGCCTGTCCGCGGGGAAGACCGGTGCGATTCCGGGGCTGTCCCGCAACTGTGAGGCTCGTGCGAGCCGAAGCCAGATACCCGCGGGCGCAGTACTGACAAACGGTCGTGATCACGTGGGTATTGATCGACGCGCCGAACCGCGCCACCGGCTTCCGGGGGCTCGTTTCCGCATGTCCTCGTCGCGTGAGAGCACAACGCGATAGGAGCCGCACATGCCGTCCTCGACGCTGCGCCGCAGGACCTTCCTGCTCGGTGGCGCGCTCGCCGCGGGCGCCGCCCTCACCGGGTGCGCCCGGTCCGCCGACGGCGAGGGTGCGGTCGACACCTTCACCGCGGCCTTCCAGGGTTCCGGCGCGGGCGAGGGCATCGACCCGGGGGTGAACACCCTGTTCATCGACGAGGCCAGGATGAAGTCGGTCTACGACGGGCTCTTCGAGATCGACGAGACGATGACGCCGATCCCCCGCCTGGCCGTGTCCGCCGAACTGAACGCCGAGGGCACCCGGTGGCGGATCGCGCTGCGCGACGCGCGCTGGCACGACGGGAAGGCGTTCACCGCCGACGACGTGCTCTACACCTTCGCGCGCGTCCTCGGCCCGCCGCAGCGCCGCCCGTTCATCGCCGCCTCGTCACTGGCGAAACTGGACCTGTCCCAGAGCCGGGCCGTGGACGCCCACACCGTCGAACTCGCGTTGACCGAGCCGTCGTTCGAGTTCCTGATCGCGCTGTCGGCCTACGGCACCAAGATCGTGCAGAACGGCGCCACCGACTTCGACCGGCCGGTCGGCACCGGCCCGTTCGTCTTCGAATCCTTCGAGGCCGGAAGGCAATTCGTCGCCACCGCCAACGAGCAGTACTGGGACGGCGCCCCGGCCGTCCGGCGGCTGCGGATCGTGAGCGCGGAGTCCGACGCGCGGCTCTCGGCGGTACAGAGCGGCGAGATCGACTACGCCGACAACCTCACCCCCGCCGCGGCACGGACCCTGCAGGGCAGGCGGGGAATCTCGCTGTCGGCGACCCCGAACAGCGGCATCTATTTCTTCGCCATGAAGACCGACCGGGCACCGTTCGACAATCCGGACGTGCGCCGGGCCGTCATGCGGATGCTCGACCGCGACGAACTGGTCACGGTGGCCCTGGAGGGTCAGGGCGAGGTGTCCAACGATGTGTTCGGCAAGGGCTTCCAGCACTACGCCGACCTGCCGCAGCACACCTACGATCCCGACGAGGTCGGCAGGCTGCTGCGGCGCGCCGGGGTGCGTGACCTGTCGTTCGACCTGTTCACCGCGCCCGTCGCGCACGGATTCGTCGAAGCCGCACGGCTTTTCGCCGAGCACGCGGGACGCTGCGGGGTCCGGGTGAACGTCGTGCTCGGGTCCAAGGACACCTATTACACCGACGCGCTGTCGACCGGCCATCTCACCATGGGCCAGTCCGGGCCGCTCGCCATCCCGAACCATTTCGCCTCACGCCTGCTCACCGACTCGCCGCAGAACCGCACCAAATGGTCGGACCGCGAGTTCGACGCCCTCTACGCCAAGGCACAGGCCACCGCCGGTGTGGAGGCTCGGACCGCGCTCTACCGCACCATGCACGAGATCCTGCACGACCGGGGCGGATTCGTGTTCTTCGGCACCACGCCGTGGAACAGCGCGGCCCGCGACCGTTTCCAGCAGGTGCGCGCCGCCGTGCCGAACTCGCACGGCTGGGCCCGCTTCGACGCGGTGAGCCCCCGATGACCGTGCTCGACGCGGCGCGGGCGCGCTACTGGATCGAGCGCTGGGATCGTCAGCAGGAGCACTACATGCCCGATCGCGAACAGCGTTTCGAGGCGATCGGTGACGTGCTAGACGAACTGCGTGACCGCGACGACCTGCTGATCGTCGATCTCGGGGTGGGCCCGGGCACCCTGGCCCAGCGCCTGCTCGACCGTTTCCCGGCCGCGCGGGTGGTCGGCGTCGACGCCGATCCGCTGCTGCTCGGCCTGGCCGACCTGGCGCTGGGCTCGGACCGGTTCCGTACCGTGTTCGCCGATCTGCGCGCGGAGGGCTGGCTGGAGGCGCTCGAGCTGGACCGGGAGCCCGACGCGTTCGTCAGCACCACGGCGCTGCACTGGATGAACCGGGAACCGTTGCGGCAGCTCATCGGCACCTGCGCGGCGGCCTTGAAACCGGGCGGTCTGTTCATCGACGGCGACCACCTCTACGAGGGTCCGGCCGGACCACGCCTGGACGCACTGGGCAAGGCCATGACCGCCCGGCGCGGCGACCGGCAGGGCACCGCCGCGGCCGAGGACTGGGCCCAGTGGTGGGACGCGGTGGCGCGGGCACCCGAACTGGCCGAGCTGGTGCGCCTGCGCGACGGCGGTTTCGAGCACACCGTGCACGACCGGCCGACGGTGCACGACTACGTGGGCTTCGCCAGGGCGGCGGGGTTCGCGGAGGCCGGCACGGTGTGGCAGTACGGCGACGACCGCGTCGTGGTCGGTATCCGGTAGCACCGGTGCGCGAGTCCACCCCGTTCGCCCGGTTTCTGCTGCGCCGTACCGTCATCGGGGCCGGGCAGCTGTTCGTGCTGGTGGTGCTGGTGTTCGTGCTGTCGCTGCTGATGCCCGGCGACGCGGCGGACGTGCAGAGCAACGATGTGCTCGGCGCGGAGCAGCGGGCGGCCGCGCGCGAGCTGATGGGACTCGACGTGGCACCGGTCGAGCGGTTCGGGCACTGGCTCGGCGGGGCGCTCACCGGCGATTTCGGGGTCTCGTATGCCAACGGGCACAGCGTCACCAGCGTGATCGCCGATCCGTTGCGCACCACCGCGCTGCTGGCCGTGCTGGCGGTGGTGCTGCTGATCCCGGTGGCCGTCACGGCGGGGTTCGCCGCCGGGTTGCGGCCGGGGTCCTGGTGCGACCGGATCGTCACCACCATCGGGATCGCCCTCGACTCGATCCCCGATTTCGTGCTGGCGGTGCTGCTGGTCAGCTATGTCGCGCTCGAGCTGGATCTGCTGCCAGCCACCTTCCTCGGCACCGACCTCGACGACCTGCTCGACCGGCCGGAATACCTGGTGCTGCCGCTGATCGTGATGGTCGCCCGGGTCGCGGCGCCGCTGGCCCGTCTCGTGCGCGCCGGAGTCGTCGACGTGTTCGACCAGCCCTATATCGCCCAGGCGCGCCGCCTCGGGGTCGGCAGGCTGTCGCTGCTTACCCGCCATGTGGCACCCAATGCACTCGCGCCCGCCATGCAGGAATTGGGTCGCACCGGCGACGGCCTGCTCTCGGGTGTGCTCATCGTGGAGGCAGTGTTCGTGGTGCCCGGGATCGCCTCGGCGCTCATCGGCGCCATCGGCAATCGCGACGACCCGGTGATCCTGGCCATCGTGGCGATCACCGGGGTGGTCGCCATCGCGATCAACACCGTCATCGATATCGCCGGGCAGCGCATGGTCCCGCGATCGGCCGAGGGAGCGAGCCGATGACGCCGCGCCGCGCGATCTACCTGAGCTGTGTGCTGGTGCCGCTGCTCGTGGCCTTCGTGGGGCCGGTGTTCGCCCGGTGGGCGCCGCGACACCGGCAGGCGCCGTTCGGCCCGTCGCAGTGGTCGCCGTTCGGGACCGACCGGCTCGGTCGCGACGTCCTGGCCGCCGCGCTCACCGGCGGGCGGACCTTCCTGCTGGTCGCCGCCGTCACCGTGCTCGTCGCGTACCTGGTGGGTTCGATGATCGGTCTGGCCGCGGCGGCGACTCCGCGCGCCTGGGTCGACGAACTGCTCATGCGGCCGATGGATGTGCTGCTGTGCCTGCCGTCGCTGCTGATCATCATGGTGGCCGCGCTGCGCACGCGTGGTTCGGCGGTCGCCATCGCGTGTGCGATCGGGTTCGCGCTGCTCGCGCCGATCACCCGGTTCGTCCGGATGGCGGCGCGCGGCACCGTGCGCGGTCCGGTCATGGACGCGCTGCGGATGCAGGGCGAGTCTCGGGCGTTCCGCTACGGCAACTACGCCGTCGGCACGCTCGCCCGCCCGATCGCCGCCGACCTGGCACTGCGCTTCACCGCCGCCGTGTACTTCCTGGCCTCGGCCAATTTCCTCGGCCTCGGTTTCGACACCACCTCCACCGACTGGGCCGTGTCCGTCGCGGCCAACAAGGACGCGCTGACCATCGCGCCGTGGTCGGTCGCGCTGCCCGCCGGGCTGATCGTGCTGCTCATCGTGGGGATCAATCTGCTCTGTGACGATCTGCTCGCCGACCCGCGCACCCTGTCGGCGCGCCGGATGGCGGGGACGGGCCGTGATGTCTGAACCGCTGCTCCGCGTGCGTGATCTGCGGATCACCGCGGGCAAATCCGTGCTCGTCGACGCGGTGGACCTCGACATCCGTGCCGCGGAGATCGTGACCCTGTTCGGCCCGTCGGGCGCGGGCAAGACCACCCTCGCCACCGCCCTCGCGGACAGCACCGCCGCCGGGCTCACCGTCTCCGGCAGCATCGACCGCCGCGACGGGCTGCGGGTCGGCTACCTCCCGCAGGACGCCGCCGCGACCCTGAATCCGGCCCGCCGCATCGGCACCGCCCTCACCGAGCTCGACCGGTTGCGCGCACGCCGCCACGGCTTCCCCCGGCCCGGCCGCGCGGACCGCCGCGACCGGCTCGCCGCGATCCTGGCGGCCGCCGCCTTCACCGTCGACCCGGACGGGCTCGACGCGCTCCTGCGCAAGTACCCGTTCGAGTTCTCCGGCGGTGAGCGCGCCCGGCTGGCCCTGGCCCAGGTGCTGACCTTCGACCCCGGCATCCTCGTGGTGGACGAACCGACCGTCGGGCTCGACCCGATCGCCCGCGCCGCCCTGTTGTCGGGCCTGGACGGACTGCGACGGGCGGGCACCGCGATCGTGCTCGTCACCCACGACGCACGTGCCGCCGAAACCCTCAGCGACCGTGTGCTCTTCGTACGCAACGGGCGGATGTCGGCCGTCGGCGACCTCCCCCGCGACCCGGCGCCGCCCGAACGGAGCGGTCCACCCTCGGCGACCGATTCGGCACCACCGCGGATCGCGAGAACCACGGCGGGCGGTCGCGGACGTGGCGGCTCGACGCGGCACGGCTCGCGCGTCGACGCGGTCACCCGTTCCGATCCCGGCCCGTCGACCGCGCCGACCGGGCCCGCGCTGCGGCTGCGCGAAGTATCGGTGTCACATCGGAATTCGCCGACGCTCACCGCGATCGACCTCGACCTGCGCCACGGCGAACTGCTCGGCGTGATCGGGCGCTCGGGTGCGGGCAAGTCCACGATCGGCCGCTGTATCGCCGGGCTCGTGCCGCCCGATCGCGGCGAGATCCGGCTCGATGACCAGCCACTGCCGCCGCTGCGCCGCCGGGCGCGGGCCCAGATCGCCGCCGTGCAATACGTCTGGCAGGAATCGGCGGCCTCGTTCGACCCGCGCCGACCGGTCCTCGACCAGGTCGCGGCCACCGCGGTCCGGCTCCGGGGACTCCGCCGTACCGACGCACGCGACGAAGCGCTCGAGCTGCTGCGCGCCCTCGATCTCGACGCCGACCAGGCACACCGTCACCCGGCCGGGCTCTCCGGCGGCCAGCTCCAGCGCGCCGCCCTGGCCAGAGCACTCACCGCGCACCCGCGTGTGCTCGTGTGCGACGAGATCACCACCGCGCTGGATCTGGCGCTGGCGCAGACGATTCTGGACCACCTCGACGACTACCGGCAGCACACCGGCGCCGCGGTCCTGCTCATCAGCCACGATCTGCCCGGACTGTTCGCCCGCGCCGACCGGATCGCCGTCGTGGACGGCGGGCGCGTCACCGAGATCAGCACCCCGGACGAAGTGCGGTCGCCGCCGGTGGCCCCGATCCTGGCCGGACTCGCACCGGTCACCGACCGCGAAACCGCCACGGCTGGCAGGATCGAGGCGTGGATACCGCGAACCTGACCCGCTCCGAGACCGCCGCGCGATCGGCCGCGGTCACCGTCGGCGACTACCGGGTGGAACTGGACCTCTCGGGCGCGCCCGACCAGGACCGTCCCGGCTTCACCACCGTCACCACGGTGCGATTCGACGCCACCACGACCCGCACCTGGCTCGATTTCCTCGGCCTCGCCGTCGACTCGGTGACCCTCAACGGCCGCGCCGTCGCCGTCGACTACGACGGCGCGCGCCTGACGCTCGACGGCCTGGCCGACACCAACGAGGTCACCGTGCGCGCCACCGCCGCCTACAGCCGTTCCGGCGAGGGCCTGCACCGTTTCCTCGACCCCGTCGACGGCGCCACCTACCTCTACACCCAGTACGAGCCCGCCGACGCGCGCCGCGTCTTCGCCTGCTTCGAGCAGCCGGATATGAAGGCGCCGTTCACCTTCGTCGTCACCGCGCCGGCAGGCTGGGAGGTGCTGTCGAACCGGCCCGCCGCCACGGTGGAAGCCCTCGGCGCGGATCAGCGCGTCGAGTTCTCCCCCACCCTGCCGATCTCCACCTACCTCACCGCCATCGCGGCGGGACCGTACCACCGCGTCGAATCCTCGTGGACGCGTGACGATCTCACCGTCGAGCTCGGTGTGCTCTGCCGCGCCTCGCTGGCCCGGCACCTCGATGCCGACACCGTCCTCACGGTGACGAAACAGGGCCTGGACTTCTTCGCCGACGCCTTCGACTACCCGTACCCGTGGGGCAAGTACGACCAGATCTTCGTCCCCGAGTACAACCTCGGAGCGATGGAGAACCCCGGCCTGGTCACCTTCACCGAGGCGTACGTGTTCCGTGGCGCGGCCACCGCCGCCCAGTACGAGGCCAGGGCGAACACGATCCTGCACGAGATGGCACACATGTGGTTCGGCGACCTGGTCACCATGGTGTGGTGGGACGACCTGTGGCTCAAGGAATCCTTCGCCGACTACATGGGCGCGCTGGCCGCTGCCGAGGCCACCGAGTGGACCGACGCCTGGGTCGCGTTCGCCGATCGCCGCAAGGCGTGGGCGTATTCGCAGGACCAGCTGCCCACCACGCACCCGATCGTCGCCGACATCACCGATCTCGAAGCGGCCAAGCTCAATTTCGACGGCATCACCTACGCCAAGGGCGCCGGCGTACTCAAGCAGCTGGTCGCCTACGTGGGCCGTGCGGAGTTCTTCGCCGGAGCCCGCCGCTATTTCCGTACCAACGCCTTCGGCAACACCACCCTCGCCGACCTGCTCACCGAGCTGTCGGCGGAATCGGGGCGCGATCTGACCGGCTGGGCCGCCGCCTGGCTGCAGACCACCGGCATGTCCACCCTCACCGTCGACGGCGACGCCGTCGTGCAGACCGACCCGCGCCCGCACCGCCTGGCCGTGGGTCTCTACGACTTCGACGACGCGGGCGATCTGGTGCGCCGCGAACGGGTGGAACTCGACCTCGTCGACGAACGCACCCCGATCGACCTCGCCCCCGCGCCCCTGCGGCTGCTCAACGACGGTGACCTCACCTACGCCAAGGTCCGCCTCGACGCCGCCTCACTGGACACCGTCCAGCAATCGCTCGACCGGGTCACCGACCCGCTGGCCCGCGGCCTCATCTGGTCGGCGCTGTGGAACGCCACCCGCGACGCCGAACTCCCGGTCGACCGCTATCTGCGCATGGCCCGCGACTTCGCCCCGGCCGAACCGAACACCGCGCTGCTGTCGGCCGTACTGGCCAACGCGTCCTTCGCCATCGCGCACTATCTGCCCGCCGAGGCCCAGCGCCGATGGCAGGCCGAATGGCTCGAATCCTGCTGGAACGCCCTGTCTTCCGCGGCTCCGGGCTCCGGGGCGCAGCTCGCGCTGGCCCGTGCGACCGCGAGCGCCGCCACCGCCGACGCCGCGCGCGCCCCCGAGATCCGTGCCCTGCTGCTGGGTGAGCAGCCCGCCCCCGACGGACTGGCGCTGGACCCGGACCTGCGCTGGTCACTGTGGACGGCCCTGGCCGCCACCGGCCACGCTAGCGCGGCCGACCTGGACGCCGAGCTGAGCCACGACGACACCGCCTCGGGCCGCACCGCGCACCGCCGCGCCCTCGCCGCCCGCCCCGAACCCGCGGTCAAAGCGGCCTCCTGGGACGCGGTCTTGCGCGACACGACCCTGACCAACGATCACCTCGACGCCGAGATCGCCGGATTCCGGGCCGCCGACCGCCGCGATCTGATCGCCCGCTACGACAGCGGCTACTTCGCCGCGCTGGGCGAGGTCTGGGATCAGCGCAGTATCGAGATCGCCCGCCGCATCGTCCTGGGCCTGTTCCCCGCCGCCGACACGCTCGACGACGTGGACAGCTGGCTCGCGGCGAACACCGACGCACCGGGCGCGCTGCGCCGCTTGGTGATCGAACAGCGCGACCACCTGGCCCGCGCGCTGCGGGTGCGCGAGCGGGAGGCGGGCCGGTAGCCGCGCGTATGCTGAACGCGATGACACCGGCCGACCCCCGGCTCGAACGATCGCCACGACGAAAGTGACCCGATCATGACCGAGAATCCCGCAGGGCAGACCATCACCAGCGCCCTGCTGCATCGCCTGATCAACACGACCTCCGCCGACGCGCGCCTGGTCCTCACCGAAGGCCATGTCGAGGTCAGGACCGGTCCCGATGTCGGCGACGGCGGACTGGTGGTCGTCACCCGTGCCGATCTCCTCGGCCAGGTCGGCGATCCGCCCGACGACCGGGCCCTGGCCGAGCAGGCCGCGCTGCTCGACAGCAATATCGGGCTCATGGGAGCCTGAGCGGCGCGGCCCGGCCGGGAACTACTCGCCGGAGCGGTCCCGGATATCGGCGACGATGGCCGAGAAGTCCCGGCCCGCGTCGGTCTGGTTGAAGCGTTCGTAGATCGCCGCCGCCAGCTCACCGAGCTGCCCGTCGATGCCGTTGGCGCGCAACGCGTTCGCGGCCAGGGTGAGATCCTTCGACATCAGCGCGGTCGCGAAACCGGGCTGATAGTCGTTGTTGGCCGGGCTGGCGGGCACCGGTCCGGGCACCGGGCAGTAGCTGGTCAGCGCCCAGCTCTGCCCGGAGGCGGTGGACACCACATCGAAGAACGACTGATGGCTCAGGCCCAGCCGCTCCCCCAGCACCAGCGCCTCGGACAGACCGATCATGGAGATGCCGAGCAGCATGTTGTTGCAGATCTTGGCGGCCTGGCCCACGCCGGCTTCCCCGCAGTGCACCACCTTGCCGCCCATCACCTCGAGCACCGCGAGCCCGTCGGCGAAATCGGCGGCCGCGCCACCGACCATGAAGGTCAGCGTGCCCGCGGTCGCCCCGGCGACACCGCCGGAGACCGGCGCGTCGAGGGGGCGATGCCCGGCCGAGACCACCTGTCGCGCGGCGGCTTTGGCGTCGGCGACATCGATGGTGGAGCAGTCGATGAACAGCGTGCCCGGCCGGGCGGCCGGGAGCAGCTCGGTGTAGACGTCGAGCACCAGCTTGCCGTTGGGCAGCATGGTGATCACGACATCGCGGTCCCGCGCCGCCTCGGCGGCGGTGGCGACCACGGTGGCACCGTCGGCCCGGGCCTGGTCCCGGGCGGCGGGGACCGGGTCGAAGGCGAGTACGTCGTGGCCCGCCGCGACCAGATTGGCCGCCATGGGCGCGCCCATGTGGCCGAGCCCGAGGAAACCGATCGTCTTGTTCGTCATACCTGTGCCTCCGGGGTGGTGACATCCAGTTCGGCCGGTCCGAGCGCGGCGAAATAGGCCGTGACCCGCTGATCGGAGACCTCGGCGAGGGTGGCGGGCCGCCACTTCGGCTCCCGGTCCTTGTCGATGACCTGGGCGCGGATGCCTTCGACCAGGTCGTGCGAGCCCAGCGAGGCGATCGAGACCCGGTACTCCTGGCGCAGGGTGTCCTCGAGGCTGTCGAGTTCGCGGGCGGCGCGCAGGGCCCGCAGCGTGACCTTCAGCGCCACCGGCGATTTGGCGAGGATGTCCCGCGCGGCGGCCGCCGCTTCGGGCGAGCCCTCGGCCTGCAGGGCGGCCACGATCTCCTCGACGGTGTCCGCGCGGTAGCAGGTGTCGATCCAGCCGCGCTGCGCGTCCAGTTCCGAGGCCGGGGCCTGCTGGGCGAACTTCGCGATGGCGGCCTCGACGGTCTCGGTGCGCAGGGTGTCCAGCAGCTCCGGCACCGAGTCGGCGGGCACGTAGTGGTCGGCGAAACCGGCGGCGATGGCGTCACCGGCGCTCATCCGGGCGGTGGTCAGGGCGACGTGGGTGCCGATCTCGCCTGGGGTGCGCGCGAGCAGGTAGGTGCCGCCCACATCGGGGACGAACCCGATCCCGACCTCGGGCATGCCGATGCGCGAGCGTTCGGTGACGATGCGATGGCTGCCGTGCGCCGACAGGCCGACACCACCGCCCATGACCAGCCCGTCCATGATCACCACGTACGGCTTCGGGAAGCGGCCGATGAGGTCGTTGAGGATGTACTCGTCGCGCCAGAACTTCCCGGTCGGCGACGAGGCACCGGCCGTGCCGGTCTTCGCGTCGGCGTGGATGGCGACGATGTCGCCGCCCGCGCACAGCCCCCGCTCCCCGGCACCGGTGACCACCACCGCGCGCACCGCGTCGTCGTCGGCCCAGGCCCGCAACGCGTCCAGGATCGCCAGTGCCATCGGATGATTCAGGGCGTTGATGGCGCGGGGCCGGTTGAGGGTGATGCGGCCGAGCCCGTCGGAGACGGTGATCAGCACTTCGGGTTCGTCGGTCATGCCGCTCCTGTCAGCGAGCGGGCCACGACCACTCGCATGATTTCGTTGGTGCCCTCGAGGATCTGGTGAACCCGCAGGTCACGCACGATCTTCTCCAGGCCGTATTCGTGCAGATAGCCGTAGCCACCGTGCAGCTGCAAGGCTTTGTTCGCCACCTCGAAGCCGACATCGGTGGCGAACCGCTTGGCCATCGCGCACAGTTCCACCTTGTCGGCGGCGTCCGCGTCCAGGGCCGCGGCGGCGCGCCACAGCAGCGTACGCGCCGCCTCGAGCTCGGTACGCATGTCGGCCAGCTCGAACTGCAGGGCCTCGTTGCGGGCCAGCGCCTTGCCGAAGGCGTGCCGTTGCGCGAGATAGCCGACGGTCTTGTCCAGCGCGGCCTGCGCGCCACCGACCGAGCAGGCCGCGATATTGAGCCTGCCGCCGTTGAGCCCGTGCATCGCGATGGAGAAACCCGTGCCCTCCTCGCCGAGCAGGTTCGCCACGGGCACGCGGGCACCGTCGAGCACGACCTGCCGGGTGGGCTGGGCGTTCCAGCCCATCTTGCGTTCGTTCGGGCCGACGGTCAGGCCGGGGGTGTCGGCGGGCACGATCAGCGCCGAGATGCCCCGTGGCCCGTCCTGGCCGGTGCGGACCATCATCACGTACACGTCGTTGGCGCCCGCGCCGGAGATGAACTGCTTGGCGCCGGTGAGCACGTAGTCCTCGCCGTCACGCACGGCCCTGGTGCTCAGGGCCGCCGCGTCGGAGCCGACGCCGGGCTCGGTGAGCGCGTAGCTGCCCAGCAGTTCCATCGACGACATCCCCGGTAGCCAGCGGTGCCGCTGCTGGTCGGTGCCGTAGGCGTCGATCATCCAGGCGGCCATGTTGTGGATCGAGATGTAGGCCGCCACGGCGGGACACCCGGTCGAGAGCTGTTCGAAGATGCGCACGGCGTCCAGGCGGCGCAGCGCGGAGCCGCCCACCTCCTCGCGCACGCAGATCCCGCCGAAGCCGACCGGGCCCGCCTTGCGCAGCACGTCGACCGGAAAGTGCTTGTGCTCATCCCATTCCAGCGCGTTCGGCGCGAGGAACTCGTCGGCGAACTGGCGGGCGGTGTCGCCGATCGCGCGTTCGTCGGCATCGAGAGTGAACATGGCCGCCTCAGTCCATCGTCGGGATGACGAAGGCGTTGGACTCCTTGAGCCCGGCGGGCCAGCGCTGGGTCACCGTCTTGGTCTTGGTGTAGAAGCGGATCGAGTCCGGGCCGTGCTGGTTGAGGTCGCCGAAGCCCGAGCCCTTCCAGCCGCCGAAGGTGAAGTAGGCGATCGGCACCGGGATCGGCACGTTCACCCCGACCATGCCGACCTGCACGCGGGAGGAGAAATCGCGGGCGGTGTCGCCGTCGCGGGTGAAGATCGCGACGCCGTTGCCGTACTGGTGCTCGTCGACCAGGCGCAGCGCCTGCTCGTAGTCGCCGGCCCTGACCACGGTGAGGACGGGGCCGAAGATCTCCTCCTGGTAGATCCGCATGTCGGCGGTGACCTTGTCGAACAGGCTCGCGCCGACGAAGAAGCCGTCCTCGGCGCCGTCGACGGTCAGCCCGCGGCCGTCCACCACCAGCTCGGCGCCCTCGTCGATGCCGATCTGCACGTAGCCGTTGACCCGGTCCACGCCGTCGGCGCCGACCAGCGGGCCGAAATCGGCACCGGAGTCGTCGGAGCGGCCCACATTCAGCTTGCGGACCTTCTCGGTCAGCTTCTCGACCAGCCGGTCCGCGGTCTCCTCACCCACGGGCACGGCCACCGACAGCGCCATGCACCGCTCACCGGCCGAGCCGTAGGCCGCGCCGACGAGCTGCTCGGCGACATCGTCGAGGTCGGCGTCGGGCATCACGATCGCGTGGTTCTTGGCGCCGCCGAAACACTGGGCGCGCTTGCCGTTGGCGGTCGCGGTCTCGTAGATGTACTGCGCGATCGGGGTCGAGCCGACGAAGCCGACGGCCTTGATCCGCGGGTCGCGCAGGATCGTGTCCACGGCCTCCTTGCCGCCGTTGACCACGTTGAACACCCCCGGCGGCAGACCCGCCTCGACGAACAGCTCGGCCAGCCGCAGCGGCACCGAGGGATCGCGTTCGGAGGGCTTGAGCACGAACGCGTTGCCGCAGGCCAGCGCCGGACCGGCCTTCCACAGCGGGATCATGGCCGGGAAGTTGAACGGGGTGATGCCCGCGACGACACCGAGCGGCTGGCGCATCGAGTACACGTCGATGCCGGTGCCCGCGCTCTCGGTGTACTCGCCCTTGAGCAGGTGCGGGATACCCACCGCGAACTCGATCACCTCGAGGCCGCGCTGGATGTCGCCCTTGGCGTCGGCGAGGGTCTTGCCGTGTTCGGAGGACAGCAGCGCGGCCAGGCTGTCGATCTCGTCGTTGACCAGGGTCAGGAACTTCATCAGCACCCTGGCGCGCTTCTGCGGGTTGAACGCCGCCCACACCGGCTGCGCCGCGGCCGCGTCGGCGATGGCCGCCTCGACCTCGGCCGCGTTCGCCAGCGGCACCCGGGCCTGCACCCGGCCGAGGTTGGGGTCGAACACGTCACCGAAGGCACCCGAGGTGCCCTGGACGTGGGTTCCGCCGAGGAAATGCGTCAGTTCGCGAACCATCAAAGTCCTGTTCGTCGGGTGTGCGCGCGGCGCACAAGGGTCGGAGGTGGTCCGATAGTTGGATGTCCAACCAACGGATACGATCGCGCACCACCGGCTTCTTGTCAATCACCCGATCCAGCTATTGACATCTCGCCAACAGCATCGCCATTCTGGTGCCACGTCCATCCACAATGAGGAGATCCCGATGAGCACCGTCGACACCGAGCCCGGCAGCGCCGCCGGCTCGGAGCTGCAGGACCTGGCCGCACTGGCCCGCACCTTCTTCGCCGAGACCGTCGCGCCGCATCGCGAGGAGTTCGCCGCGCAGGGCTACCCCAGCCGTGAGGTCTATCGCCAGGCCGGTGCGCTGGGCCTGCTGTGCATGTCGGTGCCCGAGGAGTACGGCGGTGGGGGTGGCACCTTCGCGCACGAGGCGGTGCTGTTCACCGAGCAGGTCCGCGGCGGCGATTCCTCGATGCAGCTCGGCGTGCACACCGGCATCGTCCCGCACTACCTGCTGGCCTACGCCTCGGAGGACAACAAGCGGCGCTGGCTGCCGAAACTGGCCTCGGGCGAATGGATCGGCGCCATCGCGATGACCGAGCCCGGCACCGGCTCGGACCTGCAGAACATCGCCACCAAGGCGATCGAGGACGGCGACGACTACCTGATCACCGGCGCGAAGACGTTCATCTCCAACGGCCGCAACTGCGATCTGCTCATCATCGCGGTCAAGACCGACCCCGCACAGGGCGCCAAGGGCGTGTCACTGGTGGTCGCCGAGGTCTCCGACGACACCCCGGGCTTCGAGCGCGGCAGGCTGCTGAAGAAGATCGGCCAGAAGGGCCAGGACACCACCGAACTGTTCTTCGACGGGCTGCGCGTACCCAAGGCCAATCTGCTCGGCACCGCCGAGGGCCAGGGTTTCGTCCAGCTCATGCAGCAGTTGCCGCAGGAGCGGCTGATCTGCGGCGTGGCCGCGGCGGCCGCCATCGAGACCGCGGTGGCCGAGACCCTCGACTACGTCAAGCAGCGCACCGCCTTCGGCAAGCCGCTGTTCGCCATGCAGAACACCCGTTTCGAGCTGGCCGAGTGCGCCACCGTCGCCGAGGTGGTCCGCACCTTCGTAGACGCCGCCGTCGACAAGCACCTGCGCGGCGTGCTCGATGTGAAGACCGCCGCCATGGTCAAGTACTGGACCACCGAACAGCAGACCCAGGTGATCGACCGCTGCGTCCAGCTGCACGGCGGGTACGGCTACATGGAGGAGTACCCGATCGCCCGGATGTGGGCCGACGGGCGCATCTCCCGCATCTACGCGGGCGCCAACGAGGTCATGAAGGATCTCATCGCCCGCTTCCTCTGACCGGAACGACGAACGGCGCCACCGGGATTCCGGTGGCGCCGTCGGCGTCTTCGCTCAGGCCGCCGAGCGACCCTCGGCCAGCGCGGTGACCACGGCCACCGCCACGGCCGACAGTGCCGCGATCACGGCGCCGCCGAGCACGACCGCCGCTCCGGCGACGGTGAACTGGTCCCAGCCCACCATCAGCGCGGCCACGCCGAGGACCACCAGCACCGCGTCGGCGGCGACCGAGGAGAGCACGGCGCGGTCGTCGCGCAGCAGCCGCGGCGTGGCCACCACCGTGGCCAGACCCTGCAGCACCGAGACGGCGCCGACCACCGCGAGGACGGGCACGGCCATGCCGGTGCCCGCGTCGAATCCCGCGAACAGCGCGCCGAACGCGACGAGACCGAAAAGCACGCGCACCGCACCGATGCCACGCAGCGCCGCGGCGGGCATCTCGACGGGCGCCCGGCCGACGGAAGGCCGGGTCGCGTAGGTCATCCGAACATCTGCCACCTGACTGGTCATCTCGAACTCCTTCGGCTTCTTTCACACCTGCGTGCAATTGCACCCAGGTGTGAAAGTACGCCTCTTGCACAAAGGCGTGCAAGTGATTGGAGGGGTATCGTGCCGGGACTCACATCCCGCGCTCGACGAGCGTCAGCGGCGGTGCTTCTCCGCCACGGTGAGGGCGATTCCGGCCGCGGTGACCCGGTCGACACCGGCGGCGATCAGGCAGGCCCTGGCCGCGTCCCTGGCCGGGTCGGCGCTGTCCCATTCCCCGTTGTCGCGCGCGTTCAGCAGCTCGAGCACCAGCGCTGTAAGCACGCGGGCCACCGCGGCGGGTGGCAGGTGATCGGCGAAGGTGCCGTCGGCCTGACCGTCCTCGACGAGGGTGACCACCAGGCCGCGCACCGGGGCGAGCCGGTCGGCCGCGCGCGCCCGTGACGACGCCTCGTCCAGGCGCAGGAGCAGGCAGAATTCGTCGCCGACCGCCCACAGCGTGACGGCCAGATCGGCCACCACCACCGCGGGCGGCTGCCCGGTGTCGACGTGGTCCAGCGCCCGCCCGACCTGCTCGAAGGCTTCGTCGAGCATGCCGTCGATGAGCGCCTCACGCGTCGGGAAGTGCCCGTAGAGCGTCCGACGGACCATGCCCGCGGCCGCGGCGATGTCCTCCATGCTCGCCGAGGGATTGCGCCGCAGCTCGTCCCCGGCGACGGCGACGATGCGCTGCCGGTTGGCCAGGGCGCGCGGGCCGAGGGTCGCGGTGAGGGGAGGTGTAGTCGCAGTCACAGTTTTCCTTTCACCTCCCACCATCGCACGCTTGCACAAGGGTGGGCAAACCCGGGGTGGTCAACCCTCAGCTACCGGGGGTCACCGAGCCGAAGTCGACCGAGCCCCAGTCTGCGGAGCCACCGCCGCCACCGGCGCAACCGTTCACGACCAGTTCCTGCGGGGTCCGCAGCTGATCCCCGGTGACCGGTCCGCTCTTCACCCGGAAGTAGATGGTCAGGGTGCCGTCCGCCGCGGCCGGGGGCGCGTTCTCGGCCGCGCGCAGATCGATCGTCCCGGTCGTCACGAAGCCGTCGGGCTGCGCATTGGTGTTGTAGCGCGCGCCGGGGAAGGTCGGTATCCCCTCCGCGACGCCGGAGTGCAACGCCGGGGAGCCCACCCACCGCGCCATCGGCCATGGGATACCCGAGACCGCCCGCCACGGGAAGGGCATGGTCTCCGGCAAGGTCAGGGCGTCGACCATGGCCGGGTCG
Source organism: Nocardia sp. NPDC004415 (assembly GCF_053602435.1). Taxonomy (NCBI): domain Bacteria; kingdom Bacillati; phylum Actinomycetota; class Actinomycetes; order Mycobacteriales; family Nocardiaceae; genus Nocardia; species Nocardia sp. NPDC004415. The sequence goes on along the minus strand of NZ_JBSGDP010000006.1, from coordinate 64,105 downwards.
CCCTCCTCGGCGAACCACCAGTCGGGCTGGTAGAACGTCGAATTGGTGTGATTGGTGAGGGTGATCGTCGCCGTGCAGTCGCCGTGCGCCTCGCCGACGAGCCGGATGCCGCCGGTCTGCGCGGCCGCCGCACCGGCGCCGGTCAGGGTTGCCGCCGACAGTGCGACCAGCGCCAGCGCTGTCGAGGCACCTGCCCGGAGATGCTCGGTGTCCATCCGGTCCACCTTCCGCCGTGACGGCCAGCGCGACCCTCGCGCATGCCACCCGTTCGCCGCCGGTTGCCGAATCTACCGAGGCGCTCAGTGAGCACCAAGGACAAACCGGACACCCGGTCGCGTCGTGGCCCAACCGTGACGGCGTCGGTCAGCGGGTGAGGATCGGCACGATGTGGGCGCGGGCGTAGGCCGCGAGAGCTTCGGGGGATCCGGTGTCGAGGGTGCCGACGGGTTGCAGGATCAGCGAATGGACCACCCGGCACACCACCTCGACGCGGGCGGTGAGGTCGGGGATGTCGGGGAATCTGTTGTCTTCCAGGACTTTCGCGAGGATCTCGGTGGACGCCGAGACCGAGAGGAGGAAGAAGGTGGCGCCGTCGACGGTGAGCTGGGGCAGGATGCGGTCGGCTTCCAGGGTGAGCAGCCGCTCGACCAGGGCGTGCGAGCGCCAGCGGGTGATGACGGTGGTGAACACGTCCACGACGATGTCGTCGAAGGTGTCGTGGCGGGCCGGGATCTCCTTGAGGTCGGCGAGCAGCCTGCGCACCTCGCGCCCGAAGGCCGCGCGGACCACGTCGTCGCGGGAACCGATCCGGCGGTAGACGGTGGCGCGGTCGACGTCGGCGGCCCTGGCGATGTCCTCGATCGTCGTCTTGCGCACGCCGACCCGCTCGAACTGCACGAGCGCGGCGTCGAGAATGCGTTCTTCGACGGAGTCGGCGGTGGGCGAATCACCCGAGGTGGCGGCGGTGGACAGCACCCCACGACCGTAGCAGGCCGGCCGAATGCAACATTGCGATACTTTTTGTTGCACTGTACGGTCGGTGCATGGCTGATAACAGTGCAACGGCGCGCTCCTATCAGGAAGAAGCGCACGCGATTCAGGCGCGGGATGTGCATTTCGACTTCTCGTCGGTGCCCCTGCACTACATCCCCGGGGAAGTGCTGGCCACGCACGTCACCAATGTGATGCATCTGGTCCTGCCCGAAGGGGAACGGGCGATGGCCGCCTGCCTGGCCGAGGCTCTGCCCTATATCGACGACGAGCGGCTGCGGGAGGAGGTCACCGGTTTCATCGGGCAGGAGTCCATGCACGCCAGCAGTCACGAGGGCGCGCGCAGGCACCTGCAGTCGATCGGGCTCGATGTGGAGTCCTATGTCTCGGCAGTGGCCTGGCTGGTGGATCGGGTACTGGGCGATCAGGGGCTGACCGGGCGCGCGAAGGAGCAGTGGCTCAAAGAACGGCTCGGCTTGTTCGCGGGGATGGAGCATTTCACCGCCGTCATCGGCGAGTGGCTGCTGGAATCGGAGGTGCTCGCCGAGCTCGGGATGGACCCGGCGATGCTGGATCTGGTGCGCTGGCACGGCGCGGAAGAGGTCGAGCATCGCAGTGTGGTGTTCGACGCGTACATGCACGTCGACGGCGGTTACGCCCGCCGGGTGCGCACCGGGCTGCTCGCCAGTGGCACATTGCTGCCGCTGTTCGTGATCTCGACGGCCTATCTCTATCGCAAGGATCCGAGCCCGGACAAGGGACGGTCCTGGGCCCGGCAGTTCGTGAGCGCCACCGTGCGCGGGGTCATCCCGAGTTTCACGACCTTCGTCACCGAGATGCCGCGCTATCTGCGGCCGGGTTTCCATCCCTCCCAGCTGGGTTCGATGGACAACGCGCTGCGCTATCTGGCGCATTCGCCGGCGGCGCGCGGGTGAGCGGGCCCGCCGTGACCGCGCCCCGCAGCGTGCGTGCGCTCGGCGTCGCCGTCGACGCCTACAAGAAGGTGTTCACCCGGCCGTCGCTGTCGCCACCACATCCGGTGCGGCGCACCGGGTTCGACATCGACGCGGTGGTCGAGTCGGTGCGGGTCGAGGCCGAGGACGTGGTGAGCGTGCGCCTGCGCCGCGCCGGAGGTGGGCCGCTGCCCGCGTGGCGGCCGGGGTCGCATCTCGATGTGTTCCTGCCGTCGGGGCGTCAGCGTCAGTACTCGCTGTGCGGCGATCCGGATGACCGGTACCGCTACCGCATCGCGGTCCGCCGCATCACCGACGGTGACGGTGGCTCCGTGGAGATGCACACCCTCCGCGCCGGTGACCCGCTGCGGCTGCGCGGCCCGCGCAACGCGTTCACCTTCGTCGGTTCGGCGCCGTCGTACCTGTTCGTGGCCGCGGGCATCGGCATCACGCCGATCCTGCCCATGGCCCGCGCGGCCGGCAGCCGGGGCCACCTGGTGTATCTGGGCCGTTCCCGGCAGAGCATGCCGTTCCTCGGTGAGGTCCCGGCAGGCACCGACATCCGGCCGGACGACGAGACCGGCACACCCGATATCCCCGCCCTGCTCGCCACCGCCGCACCGGGTGCCGCGGTGTACGTCTGCGGTCCTCCCCCGGTCCTGGAGCTCGCTCAGCGCACGCTGTTCACCACGAACCCGGCCGCTTCGCTGCACACCGAACTGTTCTCGGCGCGCCCGGTGAGCGACGGCCGCGCCTTCGACATCACCCTGGCCCGCAGCGGTGACACCGTGCGGGTGAGCGGCACCGAGACCGCGCTCGACGCGATCCGGCGGGTGCGACCCGATGTCGTCTACTCGTGCCGCCAGGGCTTCTGCGGCACCTGCCGAACCCGCGTCCTCGACGGCGCCGTCGACCATCGCGACCGGCTGCTGCTGCCCACCGAGCGGGCCGACCACCTGCTCACCTGCGTTTCCCGCGCCGCGGGCGACGCGCTCACGCTGGACCTCTGACCGCGAAAGGCCCGGTCCCCCATGACCACAGAACACAGGCACATCGTCGTGCTCGGCGCCGGTTTCGGCGGCCTCGGCCTGACGATCAAGCTCCGCGAGGCGGGCTTCGACGACATCGTCGTCCTCGACCGCGCCGACGAACTCGGCGGCACCTGGCAGGCCAACACCTACCCGGGTTGCGCCTGCGACGTCCCCTCTCAGCTCTACAGCTACTCCTTCGCCCCCAACCCCGACTGGTCACGCACCTACGGCAAACAGCCCGAGATACTGAACTATCTGCGCACCGTCGCCGAACGTCACGACATCGTGCGGCACCTGCGCCTGGGCACCGAACTCCTCGACGCCCGCTGGGACGACGAGCACACCCGCTGGCGCATCGAGACCTCGCGCGGCACCCTGACCGCCGACTATTTCCTGTCCGCCGCGGGCATCTTCGCCGAGGCCAAATACCCGTCACTGCCCGGTCTGGAGACCTTCGCGGGCAAGACCTTCCACTCCCTGCACTGGGACCACAGCCACGAGCTGACCGGTGAACGTGTCGCGGTGATCGGCACCGGCGCCTCGGCGGTGCAGTTCATCCCGGAGATCCAGCCGAAGGTCGACTCGCTCACGGTGTTCCAGCGCTCGGCGCCGTGGATCGTGCCGCGCATGGACCGGCGCACCCTCGGCCTCGAACGCCTGCTGCTGCGGCGTCTGCCACTGGCGCAGAAGGCGATTCGGGGCACCTGGTACACCCTGATCGAGGGCTTCGGGCTGGTCGGGTTCGTAGACAACCGCTTCCGGCACCCCTACGAGTTGCTGGGGCGGCTGCAGCTGCGTCGTCAGGTCACCGATCCGGGCCTGCGCGCCACTGTGACCCCCGACTACATGATCGGCTGCAAACGCGCGATCTTCTCCGACGCGTATCTGCCCGCCCTCGACCAGGACAATGTCGAGGTGGTGACCGACGGCATCGCCGAGGTCCGGCCGCATTCGATCCGCACCACCGCGGGCGCGGAGATCCCGGTCGACACCATCATCTACGGCACCGGATTCACCTCGCTGCCCACCGCGTTCGAACGCATCACCGGCCGCGACGGACGCTCCATCGCCGAACTGTACGCCGAACGCCCGCAGACCTATCTGGGCGCCGCCGTCGCCGGTTTCCCCAACTTCTTCTGCACGCTCGGACCGTTCGGCGCCGCGGGGAACCAGTCGGCGATCTACATGATCGAATCCCAGATCGCCTACATCGTCGACGCGCTGAGCACCCTGCGCGCCACCGGGCAGCACCGGGTGGAGGTGCGGGAGCGGGTGCAGGACGAGTTCGTCGACGAGATGCGCACCCGCAGCGCCGACACGGTCTGGCTCACCGGCGGCTGCGAGAGCTACTACACCACGGCCGAGGGCGGCAATGCCGGTCTGTACCCGAACTGGAGCTTCGAATATCGCCGCCGCACCCGGCGATTCGACGCCGCGAACTACGAGGTGTCCGCATGATGGGGCTGTCCCTGCCGGGCCGCCGGACCGGCGATCCCTACCCCGTGCGCGGCAAGGTCGTGCTGGTGACCGGCGCGGGCCAGGGCATCGGCCGGGAACTCGCCCGGGTCCTGTCCGCCCGGGGAGCCCTGCTCGCCCTGGTCGACATCGACGCGGTGGCCGCCGAGCGCACCGCCTACGAACTCGGCACCACCGCGCACGGGATCGGCGCCGATGTGGCCGACCGGGCCGGGATGAGCGCCGCCGTGGCGGAGGTGATCGAGCGCTTCGGCCGCCTCGACGTGGTGGTGGCCAATGCGGGGGTGACCCCGGTCCCCGCGACCCTGCGCACCATGAACCCCGCCGACTTCGACCGGGTCGTGGCCATCAATCTGACCGGGGTGTTCAACACCGTGCACCCGGTCCTCGACCACATCGTGCGCCGCCGCGGGCATGTCGTGGTGGTGTCCTCGTGCGCGGCCTTCGCGCCGGGGATGGGCGGTTCGCCGTACATGCTCACCAAGGCCGCCGTCGAGCAGCTGGGCCGCGCGCTGCGCGTGGAACTGGCCGCGAGCGGCGCGAGCGCGGGCGTGGCCTATTTCGGCATCGTCGACACCGCCATGACCCACGACATGCTCGACGCCGACGACCTCGGCCGCGAACTCGACAGCCTGCTGCCCTGGCCCCTGGACGTGCGGATCAGCGCCGCGCACGCGGCCCGCACCATCGCCGACGGCATCGCCCGGCGTGCGCCCCGCACGATCGCGCCGCGCGGCTGGGAGCCGTACGCGCTGCTGCGCGGGGCGATCAATGTCGTCCTCGACAGCAGGCTCGCCGCCGATCCGCGCGTCCACGAGCTCGTGCGGGCCATCGAGAGCCGCACATGACGGAAACCCGCGGCGGATCACGCACCGCGGCGGGCCTTCTCGTCCTCGATCATCTCGGCCCCGTCACCGCGGGCCTGAACCAGAAAGCCCTCGCCTCGTGAGCATGTCCCGTTTCGCCACCCTGCCCGCCGCCTTCCAGCACACGGCCACCATCGACCCCTCCGCCGTCGCCCTGCGTACCCCGGGCGACACCCAGACCCTGACCTGGGCCGACTACGCCGAACAGGTCCGTGCCGTGGCCGCCGGTCTGGCCGGGCTCGGTGTGCGTCACGGCGACACCGTGGCACTGATGATGAGCAACCGGGTGGAGTTCTATCCCCTGGAGGTCGGGGCCCAGCACCTCGGCGCCACCGCGTTCTCGGTGTACAACACGCTGTCCCCCGACCAGCTCGCCCACGTGCTCACCGATGCCGGTGCGCGCGTGGTGATCTGCGAACCGCAATACGCGAAAGCCGTCGCCGCCGTGGGCGCGGAGGTCGAGCACATCGTCTGTGTCGACGACGCGCCCGAGGGCACGCTGTCGGTGGCCGAACTGCTCGCCGCCGCCCCCGCCGGCTTCGATTTCGACGCCACCTGGCAGGCCGTGCGCCCCGGCGATGTGGCCACCCTCATCTACACCTCCGGCACCACCGGCGCGCCCAAGGGTGTGGAGACCACCCATGCCGCCCTGCTGTTCCAGGTCCACGGCATCGCCGAGGTGCTCGGCATCGAATTCGGTGACACCATCACCTCGTTCATGCCCACCGCCCACATCGCCGACCGGCTCACCGCCCTCTACGTGCAGGAAGTTCTCGGCACCCAGGTGACCTGCGTCGCCGATCCCACGCGGATCGCGGCCGCGCTGGTGGACCTGCGCCCGACGGTGTGGGGCGCGGTACCCCGGGTGTGGGAGAAGCTCATGGCCGCCATCGAATTCAAGGTCGCGGCCGAGCCCGACGAGACCCGCCGCCAGGCCCTGCGCTGGGCGCTGTCGGTGGCCGAGCGACGCAGCGAACACCAGCTCGCGGGCGAGCCGGTGCCCGACGAACTCGCCGCCGAATGGGCCACCGCCGACGAACTCGTCCTCGGCAAGCTGCGGGCCGCCCTCGGTCTGGACCGGGTGCGCTGGGCGCTGTCGGGCGCGGCCCCGATCCCGCCGCGCACGCTGGGATTCTTCGCCGGGCTCGGCCTCCCGATCGCCGAGATCTGGGGGATGTCGGAGCTGGCGTGCATCTGCAGCGTCAGCCATCCGCGCGACGCCGTGCTCGGTACCGTCGGGAAACTGCTGCCCGGCATGGAATCGCGGGTGGCCGCCGACGGCGAGCTGCTCGTGCGGGGACCGCTGGTGATGAAGGGGTATCGCGGCAGACCCGAGCAGACCGCCGAGACGATCGACCCCGAGGGCTGGCTGCACACCGGCGACATCGTCCGCGTCGACGAGTCCGGGTACCTGCGGGTGGTGGATCGCAAGAAGGAGATGATCATCAACGCGGCGGGCAAGAACATGTCGCCGACCACCATCGAGAACGCCGTCAAGGCCGCCACCCCGCTGATCGGCACGATGGCCGTCATCGGCGACGGCAGGGCCTACAACACCGCGCTCGTCGTCCTCGACGCCGAATCCGCCGAACCCTACGCCCGCGCGCACGGCCTGGCCGACGCCTCCGCGGCGGCGCTGGCGGTCGATCCGGGCGTACGCGCCGCCATCCGGTCCGGCGTCCTCGCGGGCAATGCCGCGCTGTCGCGGGTCGAGCAGATCAAGCGCGTCCGCGTCCTGCCGGAGTTCTGGGAAGCCGGCGGCGACGAGGTGACCCTCACCCTCAAACTCAAGCGCCGGGTGATCGCCGAGAAATACGCCGCGCAGATCGACGAGCTCTACGCCCACACCCCGCCCGCGACCGTCATCGACCTCGGCCAGCCCGGCTGACCGGGGCTCGACAGCCCGGTCGGGAGAGCACTGCCGCGGACCGGGCACAATGGAGGTCGATGAAGCCCTGGCAGCTGGACCACACGCCCGACGACGATCTGCTCGGTCACGGTGAGCAGGTCGCCGTCGACGATCTCCGGGAGCTGCGCGCGCAGTTCGTCGATTTCATGCTCGGCTACAAGTTCGCCATCGACGAGGTGACGACCAAGATCAACATCCTGCGCGAGGACTTCAACAACACCCACGAGTACAACCCCATCGAGCACGTCGGCTCGCGGCTCAAATCGCCCGAGAGCGTGCTGGAGAAGATCCGGCGCAAGAACTACGCGATGAACCTGGCCGCCATCCGGGAGAACGTGCTCGACATCGCCGGGGTGCGGGTGGTGTGCAGCTTCATCTCCGATATCGGCGTCATCCGGGACATGCTGGCCGGTCAGCAGGACATCACCGTGCTCGAGGAACGCGACTACATCACCCACCGCAAACCCAACGGGTATCAGAGCCTGCACCTGATCGTCTCGATCCCGGTGTTCCGTTCCGACCGCACCGAGCAGATCCCGGTCGAGATCCAGATCCGCACCATCGCGATGGATTTCTGGGCCAGCCTCGAGCACAAGATCTACTACAAGTACCGCGGTGAGGTGCCCCCGAACCTGCGCAGCGATCTGGCCCAGGCCGCCGAGGTCGCCACCCAGCTCGACGAGACCATGGAGGCCCTGCACCGTCAGGTCGACCGCGGCGCGCACGCCCGCAAGGACACCGCCGACTCCGTCGACCTGAGCATCCTCTACCAGGATCTGCTCGCCGACCAGTCCGGCCGGCGCAGGCCGCGCGATATGCCGGGCTGAGCGGTGCGGGTGTGGCCAGCCACACCACGGATTCGGCGGACAGCTCCCTCGAATCCGCACCGCGCGCCGACAACCATGGATCTCATGACCGACACACCCGCCGAGCCGACCCTGGTCCTCGACACCGCCGACGCACCGACCGTCGTGATCCCCGCTCCACCGCCGCAACGTCGCAGCGGGGTGCGCGATGCGGTCGTCGCCGTGCTGCGCGCCCCGTTCCGGGCCAGGACCTGGAAGGAATTCGCCTACCTGATCCTGGCGTTCGTGCTCGGCTGCGCGGCCGTGTGCTACCTGTTCTTCGGCTTCGGCGGTGGGCTCTACGCGTCGATCTTCCTGATCGGCATCCCGCTGCTCGCGCTGATCCTGCTCGGCGGCCGGATCTGGGGACGTCTCTACCGGGTGCTCGGCCGGGAACTGCTCGGCACCCCGGTCGAGGCGCCGCCGGACTTCGCGCGCAAGCCTGGCTTGTTCGGTTTCCTGCAGAGCGCGTTCACCGACCGGGCGAGCTGGCGGGCCACACTGTTCCTGCTCGCGCAGGCCGTGCTCGGCGTCGGCGTCGGGTATGTGGTGCTCACGGTGATCGCCATGGTGGGCTTCACGGCGATCTCGGTGATCCCGTGGGCGCTGGTCGACCCGGTGCAGGTCGACGAGAACGGCGTCGAGCACCACAGTCTCTTCCAGCTCGGATCGTTCTACGTCGACACCTGGCCGCGCGCGCTGGCCTTCTCCGCGGCGGGCATCGTGCTGTGCTTCGCGCTGCCGTGGCTGATCCGCAGCGTGTGCTGGCTGCACCGGTTGCTGACCGTGCACCTGCTGGCCGCGACCGCCCGCGACCACCAGCTCGCCGAACTGCGGGCCAGCCGCCGTGCCGCCGTCGACGACGCGACCGCCACGCTGCGCCGGGTGGAACGCGACCTGCACGACGGCACCCAGGCGCGGCTGGTCACCATCGCGATGGCCCTGGGCCGGGCCGAGGAGCGCATGGCGGCTGGCGGTGACGCGCGCGATCTGATCGCCGACGCGCACGCCTCGTCCAAGGAGGCGCTGACCGAGCTGCGCGAACTGGTCCGCGGCATCCACCCGCCCGCCCTGGAACTGGGCCTGGGCCCCGCGCTGGAGACGCTCACCGCCCGGTGCGCGGTCCCGGTGACGCTGCGGGTGCAGCTACCGAAACGCCCGAGCCCGGCCATCGAGGCCATCGCCTACTTCTCGGTTGCCGAGCTGCTGACCAATGTGGTGAAGCACGCGCACGCGAGCCGCGCGGAGGTCTCGGTGTTGCCCGACAGCATCCGCACCCTCGCGGTCACCGTGCGCGACAACGGCATCGGTGGTGTTCCCGACCCCGGCACGGCGACCTCGGACGGCAGTGGCCTCGCCGGTCTCGCCGCCAGGGCCGCGGCCGTCGACGGCTCGCTGAGCGTGCGCAGCCCGGCGGGTGGACCCACCGTGGTCACCCTGCTGCTGCCGACGGCGGGCCCGCAGTGACCGCCGCCGACCACCCACTGCGGGTGGTGATCGCCGAGGACAGCGCCATCCTGCGCGACGGGCTGGCCGGGCTGCTCACCGAACGCGGGCACGAGGTGGTGGCCATGGTCGGCGACGCGACGACCCTGAGCGAGGTGGTCGGCACGCACGCGCCCGATGTCGCGGTGGTGGACGTGCGGATGCCGCCGACCTTCACCGACGAGGGCCTGCTGGCCGCCATCGAACTGCGCCGCAAGTATCCGCTCACCGGCGTGCTCGTGTTCTCGCAGTGGATCGAAACCCGGTACGCGACCGAACTTCTCGCCGGTGGCGCGGCCGGGGTCGGCTACCTGCTCAAGGACCGGGTCGCCGACGTGCGCGATTTCGTCGACGCGCTGCAACGCGTCGCCACCGGCGGCACCGCGCTCGATCCGGAGGTGGTGAGTCAGCTCATGGGCGCGTCCCGGCAACAGGATTCGCTCGCGCGGCTCACCCCGCGCGAGCGCGAAGTGCTGGAACTGATGGCCCAGGGGCTCACCAACAGCGCCCTCGCTGCCGCGCTCTCGGTCACCGAGCGGGCGGTGGAGAAGCACATCGGCAATATCTTCGCCAAGCTCGACCTGCCACCCTCCGAGACCCATCACCGCCGGGTGCTCGCGGTGCTGCGTCTCAGAGGGTGACGCCGGTCAGCGGAATTCGGCGAAGCGGTCGACCTGATCGGGGTCGGTGCCGTAGCAGTACAGGATGATCTCGTCGGCGCCGAGGTCCTCGAACTGCCTTATGCCGGAACGGATCTGCTCGGGGGTGGTGAGCAGGCCCTCGGCCATGTAGGCGGCGCGGCCGCTGAACTCGTAGTAGTCGAGGATCGCGGTGCGCGCCTGGTCGATCAGGGGCTGCGGGCCCAGCACGGCGTTCATCTGGGCGACGATCCGCGGGGCGCCGGGTCGGCCGTGATCGCTCCAGGAGCGCCGGGCCAGATCGAACAGACCGCCCGCCCAGGACGGCGCGGCGGCCGCGAGGAAGCCGCCGCCCCAGCGTCCGACGCGGTCGATGGCGGCCGGTTGGAAGCCGCCGAAGAGCAGTTCGGGGCCGCCGGGCACGGTCGGTGCCGGGCCGATGGGACCGCACGTCGGGCTGAACGGCTCGCCCGCCCACACGCGCCGCAGGACGCCGAGCTGCTCGTCGAGGCGCCTGCCGCGGGTGCGCAGCTCGGTGCCGGTGGCCTCGTGGTCGTCCTCGCGACCGCCGACTCCGAGGCCGAGAGCGAAACGCCCGCCGGAGAGCAGGTCCAGGGTGGCGGCCTGTTTGGCGAGCAGGGCCGGATCACGCAGCGGGGCGATGAGCACCTCGGTCTGCAAACGGATGCGGGTGGTGATTCCCGCGAGCACAGCCAGGGTGACCAGCGGTTCGGGATTGTCGTAGACGACGCGATCGAGCAGACCGAGTGTCGAGAACCCGGCCGCGTCGGCGCGCCGGGCCCACTCGGGCAGGGTACGGGGATCGGCGATGGGCAGGCCGAGACCGACAGGCAAAGACATGGAATCCTCCAGAGGACAGGGGCGTGCGTTGTCGTGCCGCCCACTCCACGCCTGCTCTGCTGAGGCGGGGCTCCCACTCTGCGACGATGTTTCCTGGAGAGCGCCTTCGGATTGCCGCCACCGTAACCGATCGCGCCGGAACGCGGCAACCCGTGCGGCGCGCCTCTAGGGTGGGCCCGGGGAACCGGCGAAGGAGGACATGAGATGGGCGAGCGCACACCGAGCGGCTGGGAGGAACTCACCGCCGCCGACCCGAACCATTCCACCTGGTACGTGGAACGATTCCGGGCGCTGGCCGCCCAGGGCCAGGACATCGTCGGCGAGGCGCGGCTGGTCGACGCCATGCTGGCGCGCGGCAGCCGGGTGCTCGACGCGGGCTGCGGGCCGGGCCGCATCGGTGGCTATCTGCACGGGGCCGGGCACGAGGTGGTCGGCGTCGACATCGACCCGGTGCTGATCGAGGCGGCGCGCGCGGATCATCCCGGCCCCACCTGGCTGGTCGGCGACCTGGCCGAATTGGACCTGCCCGGTGCGGGTTTCGACGCCATCGTGTGCGCGGGCAATGTGCTCACCTTCGTCGCGCCGTCGACCCGCGCCGCGGTGCTCGCCGGTTTCGCCCGTCACCTCGCCCCGGCGGGCCGCGTCGTCACCGGCTTCGGCGCCGACCGCGGCTATGCCTTCCCGGAATTCCTCGCCGACGCCGCCGCGGCGGGTCTGCGCGCCGACGTCCTGCTGTCGACGTGGGATCTGCGCCCGTTCACCGACGACGCCGACTTCCTGGTCGCGGTGTTCTCCCGCCCGGACTGAGCGTCAGCCGTCGATGATGGCGCGCAGGTCGGCGCGCAGCCGATCGAGCCCCTCCACGCCGATCAACCCCGCCACATCGGCCTCGATCGCCGGGACGAGTTCCTGCGCGATCGCCACCACCTCACGGCCCCGACCGGTCGGCATGGAGGGGTTCTCCCGGGCTGCGGCCGCGCGGGCCGCGGCGGGCGATTTCCCGATCGAGGAGGTGCTCGCGCTCGCCGGGGAACCCGGTGTGGAGATGCTCGGGCCAGTCAGCGGGTGGCGCGGAGGAGGTGCGGGCCGGGGAAGGTGACGTCGAGCAGGGAGGTGTAGGTGGTGATGAGGTTCTGGGCGGGGTGGTCTTCGATGTGGGTGAAGCCGTAGCGGCGGAGCCGGGCGGTGATGTCGGCGGGGGTGAAGTAGCTGAGCCAGGGCTCGCCGAGGGCGGCCACGCGGGCGGCGCGCACGCGCAGGGCGGTGTGGTCGGCGGGGGTCGCCGGTGGGGTGCCGTAGTCGAGGACCAGGTCGGTGGGGGTGGCCTGGCCGGCCAGGTAGTCGAGGGTGGCGTCGATGGCGGCGCTGGTCAGGTAGACGACCACGCCGAGCCAGACGAAGATCGCCGGTGCCGAGCGGTCGAAACCCGCGGCCGCCAATCCGGTTGCCAGGGTTTCGGTTTCGAAGTCGACGGGGGCGAAGGTGAGGGTGTCGGGCGGGGTGATGGCCGCGGCGGCGAGGCGGTCGCGCTTCCAGGCCTGGGTGCCGGGATGGTCGACCTCGAACACCCGCAGCCGCGGATACGGGTTGCGGCAGGCGAAGGTGTCCAGGCCCGCGCCCAGGATCACCGCCTGCCGGGTTCCGGCCGCGACCGCGTCACGGATCGCGTCCTCGGCGAAACGCGCACGCGCGGCGATGAACAGCCTGCGCGGGCGATGACTCGCGCCCGCGTGGCCGGGATGGTCCGGGCTCGCCGTGCCCAGGGTGGCCAGCTCGGCGTCGGTGACACCGAGAATGCGCTCGGCCAGCGGGTCGGTGAACACGCGTGGCTCGTCGACGACCTGGTGATAGGCCCGCGCATAGGCCGTGGCCAGTGCGGTGCGGCTGGGCGCGCCGGGTTCCATGCCCGTGAATCTACCCAGCCGGGCGCGCGGCCGCGTCGATACCGGGTCACGGGCCGGTCCGGGGTGACACTGGGAGCCGTGGACACCGACTCCCCGGACACCCCACCGGCGCGCACCCCACCCAGGATGCCGCCGTGGCTGCCGCGGGCCATGATCCTCGGCCTGGTCTTCTTCGGGCTGTTCCTGCTGGCCGACTGGGCCTTCCACCGGCTGATCGGCATCCTGATCATCCTGCTGGTGGCGTTGTTCGTCTCGCTGGCGATGGAACCGGCCGTCGCGCTGCTGGCGCGGCGCGGGATGCCGCGCGGGCTCGCCACCGGCCTGGTCTTCGTCGCCACCTTCCTGTGCGTGCTCGGTTTCCTCGCCGCGCTGGTGACGCTGCTGGTGGAGACCACGACGAACCTGGCGCACGAGACACCGCACCTGCTCGACGACGGCATCCGCTGGGTGAACCGCACCTTCGGCCAGCAGTTCACCATGCACGACCTGAGCCAGCGGCTGCTGCGCGAATCCGACCTCATCGAGGGATACGCGCGCACCGCGGCCGACAATGCCTGGGGTGTGTCGACGACCGTGCTGGGCGGGCTGGTCCAGCTGTTGACCATCGCGTTGTTCAGCGTCTACCTCACCGCGGGCGGGCCGCGGGTGCGGCGCACGATGTGCTCGCTGCTGCCGCCCGCGCGGCAGGAGACCTTCCTGCACGCCTGGGACCTGGCCATCGACAAGACCGGCGGCTACCTGTTCTCGCGGGTGCTGCTGGCCATCATCTCCTCGATCGCGCACGGGGCGTTCCTGGCGATCCTGCACCTGCCCAACCCGATCGCGCTGGGCGTCTGGTTCGGTGTGGTCTCCGCGTTCATCCCGACCTTCGGCACCTATATCGCGGCGATCCTGCCGGTGCTCGTCGCCTTGACTGTGGATCCGCTGGACGCGGTGTGGGTCATCGTGTTCGCGGTGGTCTACCAGTGGGTCCAGGACTATCTGCTGCAGCCGCGCATCACCGCCCGCACCGTCGACGTGAACGCTGCGATCGCCCTGCTGGCGGTGCTGGCCGGTGGCGCGCTGCTCGGCCCGGTCGGCGCGCTGCTGGCGATTCCGGCCACCGCGACCGTGCAGGCGTTCCTGTCGGAGTACGTCAAACACTATCCGGTGACCGAGGATCCGCGCATCGATCAGACGACGGCACGGCGCACCCGGCCCCCGAAGACGCCCGCCCCGGAATGACCCGCACCGGCGGCTAGGCTGGCGGTGCTGCCGACGGAAAGACGAGCATGACCGAGACCTCGCGACCGGCCCCGCCGGTGTCCACCCGCAAAGCGGCCTCGGCCCGCGGCGCGGCGCGCAGACTCGGGGTGACCGACTGGACCGACGCGGCCCTGCGCGTGCTGTTGCGCGACGGTGCCGCCGCGATCACCATCGCCAGACTCTGCGACGAACTCGGCGTCACCAAGGGCAGCTTCTACTGGCATTTCGACGGTATCGATCAGTTGCTGGAGACCACCGCCCGGAACTGGTGCGCCGATCGCAACGACGCGGCCCGCGGCTTCGGCGGGCTCGACGAGCTCCCGCCGCAGCAGCGCCTGGCCCGCATGGGTGAGCTGCTCACCGGCGAGCGCGTCTGGCAGATCGAACTCGCCGTCCGCGACTGGGCCCGCACCCGCCCCGAGGTGGCCGACGCGGTCCGCGCCCTGGACCAGCGGATCTTCCACACCCTCGCCGACACCCTGACCGAGCTGGGTCTCTCCCCCGACCAGGCCCGGATGCGCGCGGCCCTGATGTGTTTCGCCGGCATCGGCTTCGTCCACGGCAACCAGAACCTCCCCACCCCCACCCCCACCCAACGCCACGAGTTCTTCCGCTTCATCACCACCCCACAACCCCCTGCCTGACGCCCGGCTCAGCGGCGTAGGGCTCCGGTGGCGGCGAAAGTGGCTTCGCGGCCGTGCATCTGGGTGCGGTACCAGTTCTCGCGGTGGGCGAGCATGAGGCATTCGTGGGCGCGGGCGAAGGGTGGGCAGGAGCGGCGGGCCAGTTCCATGGCGGTGATCAGTGGGAAGCGCAGGACGGGGATCAGGATCCAGGGGAAGGCGGGGGGCATGGTGTAGCGGCGGCGGGTGCCGGGGGTCATGTACAGGGCGGCGTAGACGGAGTTGATGCGGTAGTTGTAGTGCTCGCGCAGGCGGGTGAGGCCGCGGTGGCCGTCGCGGGGGGCGAAGGCCGCGGGGTAGGACTCGATGAGTTCGGTGCCGTGCTGTCCCGCGTCGTAGGACCGTGCCGCCATGGTCATGGCGAGAATGCGCAGGGCGTCGGTGACGGTCTCCGGGTACCAGCGCACGCGCACGCCGAGCAGGTGACCGAGGTATTTCTGGAAGTGCAGCAGCGCACGGATTTCCGACGGTGTGGTCTGGTAGCCCAGTGCCCACAGGCCGAGGCCGGGTGTCACGCTCCCGGCCAGCAGGGTGAGCGTCTGGTAGGTCTGGCTGATCGGCAGGCCCCAGCGGTCGATGTCCCATTCGGGATGCGCGGCGACCTTGGCCCGCACCGCGACGTGCATGACCCGCACCTTCAGCGCCGTCGCCCGGCCGGTCGAGCCGGGGGTGAGCAGGGCGTCGCGGGCGGAGACGTCCATCCAGAAGCGGGTGGTCTCCAGGAAGCGGCGCAGTGCGCTGTCTCCGGCGTAGCCGCCCGCCAGTGACAGCGGGGTGGCGACCGCGGCCTCGGTGTACATCTCGAGGGTCTCGGCACCGGCGAAGCTGAACAGCATCGTGCCCCAGCGCCGCCAGATCGCGGCGCCCTGTTCCACCAGTTCGGGCACGACCCACTCGGGGACGGTCTCGAACTCGGCGAACAGCGCACGCAGCGCGTCGGGGGCATCCGGCACCGCCGCGATGCCGTCGGCCAGGGCGGTCTCCAGCATCCGGCGACCGGCCGTCGGCCCGATCTCGCCGTGCAGCACCTCGGCGACGAAGCGTTCCGCGACCGGGTCGCCGGTGAACAGGTCCGCGCACAGCGCGGCGGCCTGTGCGTCATCGGGGAACAGCGGGCGGCGCGTCACCGCCGTGACGATCCGCTCGACGCGACGGACCGCGGGACCGCGCCGCGCCTGCCAGAAGCGGAAGGCCGACGGACACGGCCCCGCGGCCGGGATCTCGTGGGCTCGTTCTCGGACGGAATCGGCCAATGTCGGCCTCCTGACGGGAGATTCGCGGCGTCTGGCGCACATCGCGGCAGATCGCCCGACCATACTATGAAGTACATTCTCCCATACCCAATAGTATGGAAGTCGCCGGAGAAGGGGGTGGGCGTACGATCAGCGGACAGCATGAGGCGGGGGCTTCCATCGTGAGGTGATGTCGCATGTTCGATACCGATGTGCTGATCGTCGGGGCCGGTCCGGTGGGATCGGCGGCCGCCGCCGAACTGGTGCGCCGGGGTGTGCGCTGCCGGATCGTCGACGCGCAGGCCGATCCCCCGCGCTACGCCAAGGCCGTCGGCATCCAGCCCAGGACCCTCGAACTGTTCGAGGCCATGGGGATACTCCGGGCGGTTCTCGACGCCTCGATCCAGCTGCGCGGGCAGCTCGTATACGTCGACGGGGCCGAAGCGGGCCGGATGGAACTGGCGCTGCCACCGCAGATCCCGTTCGGTTTCGTCGGGCTGCCCCAGTACGAGACCGAACGCATCCTCTGGGAGCACCTGGCCACCCGCGGAACACACGTCGAACGGGGCGTCGCGCTGACCGGGTTCACCCAGGACGAGGACAGCGTGCACGCCGTGCTCACCGGACCCGACGGCGAGCACACGATCCGGGCCAGGTACCTGGTGGGCTGCGACGGCGCGCACAGCACCGTCCGCAAGACGCTCGGCCTGAGCTTCGAGGGCGCGGCGTTCGAGGAGCAGTACATGCTCGGCGATGTCGAACTGGACTGGACGCAGCCGCGCGGATACGCCGTGCGGGCCACGCACCGCACCGACGGCGCCACCGACGACGTGCTGGTATGCATCCCGCTGCCGGGCAAGCACCGCTACCGGGTGTCGATGCGGGTGCCCCCGGAACTCGAGATCTCGGCGGCCGTGGGCGGTGACCGGGTCGAACACGGTTTCGGCGCCGGGACCGCACCCGATCTGGCCGCCATCCAGGCGGTCCTGGACCGGCTGGCCCCGGAGCCGACGACCGCCTCGCACCTGCGCTGGTCCTCGGTGTTCCGGATCAGTCATCGCATCGTCGACACCTACTCCCGCGGACGGGTGTTCGTGGCAGGCGACGCGGCACACATCCACCCACCGACCGGGGCGCAGGGCATGAACACCGGCATCCAGGACGCGCACAATCTCGCCTGGAAACTCGCGCTCGCGGTCGCCGAGGCGGCGAGTCCCACCCTGCTGGCCAGCTACGACGCCGAACGCAGACCGGTCGGCACCGACGTCGTCGGGCGCACGGTGCGCGACGCGCGCGAGGGCATCGGCGCCGGTGAGACGGACGCGACCCGGGTACTGCTGCGCGAGGCCCAGCTGCTGATCGACTACGCCGACAGCCCGATCGTGACCGCCGCGCCCGGGCAACCCGCACCGGGCACCCGCGCCCCGGACGCGACCGGCCTCACCCGCAACGCGGTGAGTTCGCCGCTGCGCCTGCTCCCCCTGATCGCGGGCCCCGGCCACACCGCGCTCTGGTATGTCGAGGGCGCCTGCGAGGGAACAGCACTCGACACGATCGAGCGGCACACGCGGTTCCTGCGGACCCTCACCGAGGGACGCGTCGACACCTATCTCGTCGCCGCACCGGACACCACGATCGGGCCGACCGCACTGCCGATCATCCGGGACACCGACGGCGAGTTCGCCCGGCAGTACCGGGCTCGGCCGGGCGCGGTGTTCCTCGTGCGGCCCGACGGCTACCTCGGCCACACGGCCTGCCCCGCCGACACGGCCGAGCTCACCGCCTACTTCGGGGCGATCTTCGCGCCGGTCCCCGAGGCCGTGCTGGGGACGGCGTGAACGGCTATTCGATCAGGTTCTCGCTGCGCAGCCAGTCGTAGGCGACATCGGCGGGGTCCTCGCCGTCGATGTCGACACGGCCGTTGAGTTCCTGCATGAGGTCGTCGGTGAGGCGTTCGGAGATGGTGCCGAGCAGGGTACGCAGCTCCGGATGGGCTTCGATGACCTCCCCGCGCACCACGGCGGTGCCGCTGTAGGGCAGGAAGAACTTGCGATCGTCCTCGAGCACGGTCAGATTCAGGTTCTTCACCCGGCCGTCGGTGGTGTAGACCATGCCGAAGTTGCAGGGTTCACTCTTGGCCGTGGCCGTGTAGACCACGCCCGCGTCCATCCGGGTGACATTGCCGGTGGGCACGCCGTTCGGGGTGTTGTAGGGGATGCCGTACTTCTCCAGCATGGGGATGAAACCGTCGGAGCGGCTGAAGAATTCGTCGTCGACACAGAACGTGCGCTCGGCCACCGGCAAAGCGGCGGCCTCCGACAGCGTCCGCACACCCAGCCGTTCGGCGGTCGGGGTCGAGGCCGCGAAGGCGTAGGTGTCGTTGAAGTTGGCCGGGGGCAGCCACTCCAGGTCGTAGTCGGCCTTCTCGATGTCGTGCACGCGCTGCCACAGTTCCTGCGGGTCGGCGATGGTCTCGGTCTGGTTGTGGTAGTTGACCCAGCCGGTGCCCGTGTACTCCCAGAGCACGTCGGCGTCGCCGTTGAGCTGGGCCTGCCGCGAGGAGGCCGAACCCGGCGCACCGGTCAGGTCGGTGACCGAGGCGCCCGCCGCGGCCAGGTAGGTCGCGGTGATCTTGCCCAGCAGCACACCCTCGGTGAAGCTCTTGGAGGTGACGACCAGCGAGGCGCCCTCGAGGGGCCGTTCCCCGCCGGGCAGGCTCGCGTCGTGGAAGGTGCCCGAGGAACTCACCAGGCCGCAGCCGCCGAGCAGCAATGTCATCGTGGCGGCCAGCGCCGCGCCGAACCGTGCCCGCCTCATGCGATACCTCGCGGGGTCGCGGCCAGCTCCACGAGCCGGCCCAGCCAATCGATGATCAACGCCAGCAGGCCGACCAGCACCGCGCCGGAGATGAGCAACTTGGGCAGGAACAGGGTGACCCCGGTGGTGATCAGGGTGCCCAGGCTGGTGGCGCCGATGAAGGTGCTCAGCGTGGCGGTACCGACCAGGATGACCAGCGCGGTCCGCACGCCGTTGAGGATCACCGGCACGGCCAGCGGCAGCTCGACCTGCACCAGCGTGCGCGTCGCCGAGAAGCCGATGCCGCGCGCGGCCTCGATGGTGCGCTGGTCGACCTGGCGCAGGCCGACGATGGTGTTCTGCAGGATCGGCAGGATGGCGTAGACCACCAGACCCACGATCGCCGTGCGGAATCCGGTGCCGAGCCAGAAGGTGAACAGCACCAGCAGACCCACCGCGGGCGCGGCCTGCCCGATATTGGCGACGTTCACCGCGATCGGTTCCAGGCGCTTCAGCGCCGGGCGGGTCAGCGCGATGCCGAGCGGGATCGCCACCACGACCACGATGAACGTGGCGACCACGGTCAGCCGGATGTGCTCGACGATGGTGGTCTGCAGGTTGGCCCAGCCGAGGGAGGCCTGTTCGGTGGCGGTGAAGGTCGTGGACCGGTACCAGAACAGGTAGCCCAGGCCGATCACCACGATGATGATCGGCTCGAACCACACGTCGATCGGCAGGCGGCGCAGCCGGTTCACGACGGTTCGGCCGTTCCGGGTGCGTCGTCGGCCGCGACGACGGGGGTCGGGGTGGGATCGGACCCGTCCACGTAGGTCTCGTAGGAGGGTTCCTTCTCGGCGGCGTGCCCTTCGGCCAGTTTCGTCTGGATCACGTCGGTCACCGAGCCGATGCTCAGCGACCCCACCACCGCACCGCGTCCGTCGGTGACGAGGGTGGCGCCCTGGCTGGCCGCCAGCATGGCGTCGAGCGCGTCGTTGAGCGTGGAGGACTCGGCGACCACCGGCAGCCTGCGGTCCAGGTAGTCCGAGACCTCCGGCTTGCTGGCGACCTCGGTCAGCGAGGGCCACGAGCGGGGCCGCCCGGCCGCGTCGACCACCACCACCCAGGTGTGCCCGGCGGCCTTCGCGCGCTCGATCACCGCGGGCGCCGATTCGCCGATGCGGGCGGTGGTGACCGGGTCGTAGTCGACATCGCGCACCCGGGACACGGTGAGGTAGGCCAGTTTCGCGCCGGAGCCGACGAACTCCTCCACGAACGGCGTCGCCGGATCGGTGAGGATCTCTTCCGGGCGCGCGTACTGCTCGACGTGCCCGCCCTCGGACAGGATGAGCACCTTGTCGCCGAGTTTGGTGGCCTCCTCGAAATCGTGGGTGACGATGACGATGGTCTTGCCGAGTTCGTGCTGGATGGCGATCAGGCTGTCCTGCAGGCGAACCCGGGTGATCGGGTCGACCGCGCCGAACGGTTCGTCCATCAGCAGCACCGGCGGGTCGGCGGCCAGGGCGCGGGCCACACCGACGCGCTGCTGCTGGCCGCCGGACATGTCCTTGGGCAGCCGGTCGGCGAAGGTCGCCGGGTCAAGGCCCACCAGATCCAGCAGGTACTCGGTGCGTTCGGCGATGCGTTTCTTGTCCCAGCCCAGCACGCGCGGGATGGCGCCGATGTTCTTGGCGACCGTCCAGTGCGGGAACAGGCCGCCGGACTGGATGACATAGCCGATCGACTGGCGCAGCTTGTCCGGGTCCTCCCGGGTGACGTCGCGGCCGTCGATGAGGATCCGGCCCTCGGTCGGCTCGATGAGCCGGTTGATCATCTTGAGCGTGGTCGTCTTGCCGCAGCCCGAGGGGCCGACGAAGGCGACGATGTGCCCGGCGTCGATCTCCAGGTCCAGGCGCTGCACCGCAGGCTTGTCCTGGCCCTTGTAGCGCTTGACCACACCGTCGAGGGTGATCGAGGCGCCGGTGACATTGCGCTGCGGTGCCGCCGGGGCGGGCTGGCTGGTCACATCGGTCATGACAGTCCTTTGGCGATCGTGAGGCGTCCGAGCAGGACGAGGAGCGCGTCGAACACCAACGCGATCACGACGATGAGAATGGTGCCGGTCAGCGCCATCTCGAGAGCGTTGGCGCCACCGAGGCGGGACAGGCCGTTGAAGATGAGCGAACCGAGCCCGGGGCCGAGCACATAGGCGACGATGGCCGCCACGCCGACGATCATCTGGGTGGAGACCCGGATGCCGGTGAGGATCACCGGCCAGGCGATCGGGAACTCGACGGTGAGCAGGATCCGCCAGCGCGGCAACCCGATTCCGCGCGCGGACTCGATCACCGTGGCGGGCACCGACCGCAGCCCGACGATCGCGTTGCCGATCACCGGCAGCGCCGCGAAGAACGCCAGCATGATGAACGACGGGACGACGCCGAGACCGAACGGCACCAGCAGCAGGGCCAACAGAGCCAGCGACGGGATGGTCAGCGCGACACGGCTCGAGGTGAGCGTGAGCGCCGAGCCCAGCGGCAGGCGATACACGGCGAACGCGATGAGCAGCGCGACCACCGTACCCACCAGCACCGTCTGGAAGGCCAGGGACGCGTGCTGGTAGGTGAGGAACGTCAGCACCTCCCCGCGCCCCCGGACATAGTTCCACAAACTCACGCCGAATCCCCTCGTCGGGCCGGACCGGTGGAGACCTGTTCGCGCGTGATCACCGGACGGTCGTGTCGTCGAAGGGTAATCCATACGGTGCGCTCGGCCGGGGAACCACGGTGCCGGAAGTGTTGCGGTAGCGGTCGATTCCTAGGCCGCGCGGGGCAGCGGGGTGCGCACATAGGACTGTGCGTCGCCGGCGATCACCGTGCTCGGTGTGCCGTCGACCCCGACCGGGACCGGCCCGGCCAGGGTGATGCGGGTGAGCCTGCGGTGCTCGCTGCCGTCGTAGTCGTCCACGGCGTAGTGCTGGGTGGCGCGGTTGTCCCAGATGGCGACGTCACCGAGGGACCAGTCCCAGCGGGTGGTGTGTTCGAGGCGGGTCACCCGGTCCTGGAACAGCCGGAACAGGGCGCGCGACTCGTTGCCGGACAGACCGGCGATCTCCTTGACGAAGCAGCCCAGCAGCAAGGCGCGCTCGCCGGTCTCCGGATGCACCTCCACCACCGGGTGCTCGGTCTCGAAGTAGGTGGACTCGAACTCGTGCCGGTAGGCGCGGTCCTTGTCGTCGGGACGGTCCTCGATGTCGGCGGCGTAGTCGTAGCGGTTGGTGTGGCGGGCGCGCAGGTTCTCGGCCAGCAGCTTGAGCGGCGCGGGCAGCGCCTCGTAGGCGGCCACCGTCGAGGCCCAGGTGGTCGAACCGCCGTAGCTGGGCAGGGCGACCGCGCGCAGGATCGAGGCGCTGGGCACCCGGTCCACGAAGGTGACATCGGTGTGCCAGACATTGGAGCGGGTCTGATGCGAGTCGATGGCCAGGCTCTTGGCGCCCGCGGAGGTGACGGTGGGGTGCGGGGTGGTCGGCGTGCCGAGCAGCTGGGCGAACTCGTACTGCCCGTCCTCGGTGAGGTGGTGCTGACCGCGGAAGAACAGCACCTTGTGCTCGTGCAACGCGGCCCGCACGGTGGCCACGGTCGCGGCGTCGAGGTCGCCGCCGAGCCGCACGCCGTCGATCCGCGCACCGATGTGCGCGCCCAGCCGGACCACCCGCACGGCGGTCCCGGGAACAGCGGTGTCATCGACAGACATACGGGGGGCCTTTCGCTCGAACCAGGACTTTCTGATCACAGAAAACCATCCGCGCCGACCCCCGGCCATCATTGGATTCAGGGTGAGCCGAACCCCCGGCCGCTACTGGCGGTAGGTGGCCAGGAAGCGGCCGATGCGTTCGATGATGGCTTCGAGTTCGTCGGCGTGGGGCAGGGTGACGATGCGGAAGTGGTCGGGGCGGGGCCAGTTGAAGCCGGTGCCCTGGACGATGTGGAGTTTCTCCTGCAGGAGCAGGTCGAGGACGAATTTCTCGTCGTCGTGGATGGGGTACATGTCCAGGTCGATGCGCGGGAAGGCGTAGAGCGCGCCCTTGGGTTTCACGCAGGAGATGCCGGGGATGCTGTTGAGCGCTTCCCAGGCGCGGTCGCGCTGTTCGCGCAGGCGGCCGCCGGGCAGGGTGAGGTCGTAGATGCTCTGGTGTCCGCCGAGGGCGGCCTGGATCGCCTGCTGGGCGGGCACGTTCGCGCACAGGCGCAGGCCGGCCAGCATGGTCAGGCCCTCGAGGTAGCTCGCGGCGTGGCGGGTGGGGCCGGAGACCACCAGCCAGCCCGAGCGCAGACCGGCGGCGCGGTAGTTCTTGGACAAGCCGGAGAAGGTCAGGCACAGCAGATCGGGGGCGAGCGAGGCGACGGCGGTGTGCTCGAGATCGTCGTAGTAGATCTTGTCGTAGATCTCGTCGGCGAAGACCACGAGGTTGTGCCTGCGGGCGATCTCGAGGATCTCGCGCAGCACCTGCGGCGGGTAGACCGCACCGGTTGGGTTGTTGGGGTTGATCAGCACGATCGCACGGGTGCGGTCGGTGATCTTGGCGGTGATGTCGGCCAGATCGGGGTACCAGTCGGCGCCCTCGTCGCACAGGTAGTGCACGGGGGTGCCGCCGTTGAGGGCGGTCGCGGCGGTCCACAGCGGGAAGTCCGGAGCGGGCACGAGGACCTCGTCGCCGTTCTCGAGCAGGGCGGTCATCGCCATCATGATCAGTTCGGAGACACCGTTGCCCAGGAAGACCTCCTCGACGTCGACATCGTGGACACCCAGGGTCTGGTAGTACTGCACCACCGCGCGGCGGGCCGAGAGCAGGCCCTTCGAGGAGGTGTAGCCGGTGGAGGACGGCAGCGTGCGCACCATGTCCTGCAACAGGTCCGGGGGCGCGTCGAAGCCGAAGATCAACGGGTTGCCGGTGTTGAGCTTGACGACGTGATGCCCCTCGGCCTCGAGTCGCGCGGCCTCCTCCGCGACCGGGCCGCGGATCTCGTACGACACTCCCGACAGCTTGCTGGACTGCTTGACCTGCATGAACATCCCTCCGGACCGTGGTTGCCGCACACATTACTTGGTATTTCCAAGATTTCACTTGGTTTTTCCAAGCCACTGGTTAAAGTAGTACACGTGCCACGCCGAAGCTACGACCACTACTGCGCGGTCAGCCGTGCCCTCGACCTCGTCGGTGACCGGTGGACCCTGCTCGTCGTCCGCGAACTGTGTTCCGGGCCGCGCCGCTACAGCGATCTGTTCGCCGACCTGCCGGGGATCAGCACCGACATGCTGGCCACCCGGCTCAAGGATCTCGAACGTGAGGGCCTGCTCACCCACCACCGCAACGGCATGCGCTCGAGCTACGAGCTGACCGAATCCGGTCAGGCCCTGCGGCCGGTGCTCGACGCGCTCTCGGCCTGGGGTGCGCCCCTGCTCGGTGAGCGCAAGCCGACCGACGCGGTGCGCGCGCACTGGCTGGCTCTGCCGCTGGGCCGCGCGGTCGCCGAGCTGGTGCCCGCGGGCACCGTCACGGTGCACATCGGCGAGACCGTGCTGCACTACGTGATCACCGCCGAGGGTGTCACCCACCACGAGGGACCGGCGCGGGCACCGGATCGGGAACTGCGCCTCGACCTGGCCGAGGCCACCGCGATCGCCACCGGCGCCCGCGCGCTCAGCACGAGCTAGCGGCGGCGGAAGGGCTCGGCCAGCTGGTCGAGGTAGCCGACCGGATAGTCCGGGTGCGCGGCCATCCCGAGCTGATCGGAGCTGATGCGGCGGCGTGGGTCGTAGCTGTAGGTGCGCAGCAGGTGGTCCCAGAGCAGGGTGAACAGGCCGAAGTTGACGTCACCGATCCCGGGCCATTTCAGGTGGTGGAAACGGTGGCCTTCGTTGAGCGCGAGCACGTATGTCAGCGGCCCGACCCGGTAGTCGGCATTGGAGTGCTGCAGCAACAGCTGGATCGCCACGGCCAGCGCGAGGGCGGTGGCGACGTCGACCGGCAGGCCGATCAGGATCAGCGGCGCGACACCGGCGGCCATCTCGGCGCTCTGGTGCAGGGGATGCTTCATCAGGCCGTTGAGGCCGTAGAAGCGGGTGACGCTGTGGTGTACGGCGTGGAACCGCCAGAGCACGCCGATCCGGTGGCTGGCCAGGTGGACCAGGGTGATGCCCGCGTCGGCGACGAGGATCGCGACGAGGACCTGGATCGCGAAAGGCAGTGTGTCCGGCCAGAATCCGGGGGCGGGGACGATGGCCGCGAGCAGCGGGATCAGTGCCGTGCTCACCAGGATCAGGGTTTCGTTGGCGACGGCGTGGACGCGGTCGCGGGTGCTGTCGGGCTGGGTGCCGTTCCAGGTGTCATCGTAGGGGATGAGGCGTTCGGCCGCGAAGGAGGTGGCGATCGCCGTCGCGAGGACGAGCAACAGCCACGGTTTGGGCGCGTTCGTGGCGGCCAGGGTGATGCCGATGCCGTTGAGGCCCAGCAGCATGAACGGGACGTATCCGTAGCGGGCGAGTCGGCGGAGAGCGGTGTGCATGACTCTCAGCCTCGGCGGTGTACCCCGTTGTCCGCTTGAACGATTCGGCTGTCCGCCGCGCCCATGTCCCACTCGACGGTGCGCGACAGCGCCGACGGGGGCAGCCCGAAGATCTCGCGGCAGGTGCGGGTGAGGTGGGCGCTGTCGGCGAAGCCCGCCGCGTGCGCGATGGTGGTGAGATCGCGGCCCGGCTCGGCCGAACGGACGGCGTTCATGAGGCGCAGCCACAGGATGTAGCCGCGCAGCGGCAGCCCCACCTGGGCGCTGAACAGGTGGGTGAGCCGGCTGGGTGAGAGTCCGACCAGTGCGGCGACCTCGCCGGGCCGCACCGGACCGGCGGCCACCAGCGCGGGCAGGGCGGCCACCGCCGCGCGGACGGCAGGGTGGCGGTCCGCCGCGATCTCGCCACCGGTTCCCTCCCCCAGTTCCGCGAGCAGTTCGTCGACGATCTCGGTGCCCCGCGACCCGGAAACCGTCGAAGTCCCCGTCCACCCGGTGGACGCCCGCTGCCCGGCGCCTCGACCGGCCACGGAATCCGGGTCGAGGAACACGACGACGCCTGTCGCGCCGCCGGTTTCGATGCGGTGCTCGGTGTCGGCGGGAATGATCACCCGGGTACCGGTGTGCGGCGTGTTCTCGCCATCCCGCACGGTCACCGGGAGGTGGGCGTCGATGATCTGGACGGCGTGGTGGGCGTGCCGGTCGGTCGCGCCGATGGTCCCGGCGAACGCGAGCACCCCCGGCCGGATCAGCGCGCCCGCGCCACGCCAGCCCGCCACGCTCATCGCGGCGACTCCGGCATCACGGTCACGGGCATACCGGATGCTAACCGGCCCAAGGCTCTCGACCGGGCAGCCCGTCACCCTGGTACCACCACACGGGAACCGCCAGGGTGTCTCCCCGCGATGCGGTTGCTCTCCGGCGAGGTGGTCTCACTTGGCGTCTCCGTAGCAGTCGACGACCGCCGTGGTGAAGGGGAAGCGCACCGGGGTCGGTCCGAAGGCGATCCGGCCCGCGGTGTCGGATGCCGTATCGATCGCCGCGACGACGGCCGGAGCCTCCTCGGCCGGGCAGTGCACGATCACCTCGTCGTGCTGGAAGAACACCAGTTCGGCCTGTGAACCGGCGTGGGTGAGCGCGTGCCGCAGGCCCGCCAGGACCAGCAGGGCCCAGTCGGCGGCGCTGCCCTGGACCACGAAATTGCGGGTGAAGCGGCCGCGGGCGCGGGCGGCCGGGGTGCCGGTGAAGCCGGCGAGGGTGTCCTCGGCGAGGACCGGCGGGCAGGTGCGGCCCAGCCAGGTGCGTACCAGCCGCCCCTCCTCGCCGGCGTGGGCGGCGTCGTCGACGTAGGCCACCGCCGCGGGGTAGCGGCGGCGCAGGGCCGCGAGGTGGGTGAGGGCGTCACCGGAGGTCTGGCCGTAGATGGCGCCCAGCAGCGCGAGTTTGGCGCGGGCGCGGTCGCCGCCGAAGCCGCGGGTGGCCAGGTCGGCATAGAGGTCCTCGCGGCGGCCCGCGGCGGCCATCAGCGCGGGATCGCGGGACACGGCGGCCAGGACGCGTGGTTCCATCTGGGCGGCGTCGGCGACAACCAGTGTCCAGCCGGGGTCGGCGCGGACGGCCTGGCGGATGATCTTCGGAATCTGCAGGGCGCCACCACCGTTGGTGGTCCAGCGCCCCGAGACCGTACCGCCGGGGAGGTATTCGGGACGGAACCGGCCGCCGTGCACCCACTGGTCGAGCCAGGACCGGCCGTGCGCGGTGTGCACGCGATAGAGCGACTTGTAGGCCAGCAGCGGGGCGACCGCGGGATGGTCGACGCGCTGCAACTCCCATTTGCGGGTGGAGGACACCTCGATCCCCGCGCGGGCGAAGGCGCGCACGATCTCGGCGGGCAGATCGGGCCGCACCCGCATCCCGAACGCCCGCGAGACCTCGTCGGCCAGTTCGGCCATCCGGCGCGGTTCGCCACCGCCGGCGAAGCGTTCGCCCAGCAGGGTGTCGAGCAGTTCGCGGTGGATGTCGGCGCGCCACGGGATCCCCGCCCGCGCCATCTCCGCGGCGACCAGCATGCCCGCCGACTCGGCCGCCAGCAGCAACCGCATCCGGTCCGGATGCTCGGCGCGCGCGGTCCGGGCGACCTGCCCCGCGTACACCGCCAGCAGTGCGTCGAACTCGTCGACACCCGGCGGCAGCGGCACCGGCGCCGAGTCGAACAGCGAGGGCTCCGTCTCGGCGGCCCGCACGGGCGCGTCCGGCGGAACCGGCAGGCGATGCAACCGTGCCCACGCCGCCGCCAGCGACCTGGCCTGCCCGGACTGGCCTTCCTCGTGCCCGATCAGCAACGCTTCGGCGGCCTGCACGTCATAACAGCGCTCGACCCGCACCCCGGCGGCCAGCAGGGGCCGGTAGATCTCGGCGGTCGACCGCCACACCCACCGCTCGACCTCGGGACGCGACCGCACGGCCTCGGCCAGAGACGCTTCGGTGAGCACCGGCCCGGCGGGCTTCCCCTCCTGGTCGAGCGCACACAGGCGCACGCCACCGTCACCCGACTCCGCTATCGCCCACCGCACGGCCCGAGTCTTGCAGCGGGGTACGACACCTTCCGCGCTGCCGCGCCGCCTGATTTCCGGGTCCGCAGAACGGGGGACGACACCGGCCGCGCGGCCCAGCAGGCCCGGTCCGCGCAGCAGGTGCCGACCCGCGACACCGCGCTGCTCGACCCGTCGCGGCACCGGTCCGGGTCCGCACCGGCGAGCCGTCGGTGCGGTGACTCATGACCGACTCGTCCGGGCACACGCCGTGCTGCCCTTCGCCGACCGAGTCCTCGCCGGGTCAGTCCCGCAGCAGGGGTAGCAGCTGGGAGCCCTGGCGTTCGATTTCGCGCAGGTAGGGGGTGTCGGACAGGACGAAGTGGGTGATGCCCAGGTCGCGGTATCGGCGCAGGGACTTGGCGACGTCTTCGGCGGAGCCGACCAGCCAGGTCGTGCCCGCTCCCCCGCCGCCGTAGCGGCCGGGCGCGGTGTATAGGTTGTCGTCGAGGACGTCGCCGCGCGTGGCCAGGTCGAGCAGTCGCTGCTGACCGACCGCGGCCCGGCGGCGCGGCTGTTCGCCGCCGGCGTTCTTCGCCATCTCGGCCACCTTGGCCTCGGCGTCGGCCCAGGCCTGCTCGGTCGTGTCGCGCACGAAAGTGGTGATGCGCAGGCCGAATTCGAGTGGCGCGTGCTCGCGGCCCAGTTCGGTGCTCAGCGCGCGTAGGCGTTCGATCCGTTCGAGGACGCCGTCGAGCGGCTCGCCCCAGAACAACTGGACATCGGCCTCGGTCGCGGCGACGCGTTCGGCGGCCGCGGAGGCGCCACCGAAGTACAGGGTCGGGTGCCGCCGCTCGCCACGGACGACGATGCGCGGCTGCACGGTGGAATCGGTGACCTGGAAGTGCTCGCCGCGGTAGGTGACGTTCTCCTCGGTCCAGAGCTTGCGCACCAGCTGCAGGAATTCCCTGGTGCGGGCGTACCGGTCGGCCTGGTCGCCTTCGCTGTCACCGTAGGCGCCCGGATCGTCCTTGCCCGAGACGATGTTCACCCGCACCCGGCCGCCGGTCAGATGATCGAGGGTGGCGGCCGCGGAAGCGAAGTTCGCCGGTCGCCAGTAGCCGGGCCGGATGGCGATGAGCGGTTCGAAGCTCTCGGTGCGCGCGGCCAGCGACGCGGCGACGGTGAGGGTGTCGGGACGGCCCCAGCCGGTGCCGAGCAGGGCGCCCTTCCAGCCGTTGGCCTCCAGGGCCGTGGCGTGCGCGGTGAGCGTGTCCAGGCTGTTGTGGTCGGCGGCGACGGGTTCGCCTCGGTGTCCCGGGGTGACCTGATTGGGGATGTACCAGAGGAATTCGAGACTCATGCGGGGTTTTCCGTTCGGTGCGCGACGGCGTCGGGCCGGGCGATGAACCCGGCCCGCCGAGTATCGACCCGCCGCGGACATTGCCACGGGCACGCGCCACGGAGCCGAACCCCGGGCGACACCGCTGACCAGCACGGATCGCCCGCGTCCCGGAATAGAATCCCGCCGAGCGGGATTCACGTGATGTCGGCGCGGTGGCGCACCCCGTCGACCGTGGCGAACGCCGCCGCCAGCAGGATCATCACCGCCGACACCAGCAGGGCGACCTCGAGCCCGTGATGGAAGGCCACCTTGCCCAGTTCGAACGCCTCGGAGACCTTCGACCAGTACGGCAGATACTGGGTGATGTTGGTGCCCTCCGGCATTCCGCCCCGCTCGACGACCTGGATGGCGTCGTACTGCAGGGTGGTCGGCAGGCCCAGTTCGGTCATCCTGGCCTTCAGATCCGCGGACAGGAACCCGCTCACCAGGGCGCCCAGTACCGCCACGCCGAAGGCCGAACCGATCTGGCGCATCGTATTGGTCGCTGCGGCGGCCATGCCCGAATGCTCGGGCGGGACCCCCGAGAGCACCGCCGAGGTCAGCGGCACGACCGCGATCCCGAAACCGAGCCCGGCCACACCCATCGCCGCGGCCAGCCACGGATCGTGCAGCGTGCCCGCCAGCTCCCAGCGAGTCAGCAGAATGCCGCCCGCGCCCACCACACAGCCGAGGATCATCGGGAGACGCGCGCCCCGGCGAGCCACCCAGAAGCCCGCGACCAGGGCGCCGAGCACGATGGTGACGGCCATCGGCGCGAAGATCCCGGCCGTGCGCGCCCCCGAATAGGACTTCATCACCTGCAGATACAGCGCGGTGAAGAAGAAGATCGAGAAGATCCCGAAGTAGACGGCGAAGGCCACCACGAGCGCACTGCGCACCACCGGTAGCCGCAGATAGCGCAGATCGAGCATCGGTGCGCGCACCCGCTTCTCGACCAGGACGAACCCGATCAGCGCCAGCCCGCCGACCGCGAACAGCGCCAGCACCGAGGGCGCGGTGTAGCCCCAGTCCGCACCGACCGTGGCCGCGTAGATCACCGTCGCGAAGGCGGTGGCGCCGAGTACCGCGCCCGCCCAGTCGACCGGTTCCTGCCGGGGATCGGCGCTCTCGGGCACCGACCACAGGGCCGCGATCAGCGCGACCGCGCCGATCACCAGGTTGAACCAGAAGATCGAGCGCCAGCCGTAGGCGTGCACCAGCACCCCGCCCAGCACCGGGCCCGCCGCCAGCGCCAGACCCGACACCGCCGCCCAGACACCGACCGCCTTGGCGCGGGTGCGGCTCTCGGGGAAGATGTGGCGCAGCACCGACAGGGTGCCCGGTTCCGACGCCGCCGCACCGAGGCCCATGATCGCGCGCCCGGCGATGAGCACCGCGACGCTGCTCGCCAGCGCCGAGACCACCGACCCGGCGCAGAAGATCACCAGACCGGCGATCATCACGCGCTTGCGGCCCCATCGGTCACCGAGCGAGCCGCCTGCCAGCATCAATCCGGCGAACACCACCGTGTAGGCGTTGACGACCCATTGCAGGCCGGTGACGTCGGCCAGCAGATCGGTGCGGATGGCGCCGAGCGCCACACTCACCACGGTCGTGTCGAGGAAGGTCACGAACACCACCGCCACCACGGCGGCCAGTGCCACGCCCGGCCGTCCCTGCGTGCCGGGCGATTTGATCATCGAACTCACCCGGCACACGGTACTGGCGAGTACGCCGTGGCGCCGCTCCTCCGCCGCCCCCGGTGACGGGCGATGATCAGCCCGCGGCGGGCAGTACGCGCAGGATCGGGTCGTAGGCCCAGTTCAGGATGCGTTCGGCGTCCTGCTTGGCCACGATGCTGCTGTGATCGGAGCTGTGCAGGACGACGCCGACCAGTGGGATGCCCGCGCGGACCGTCTCGAACAGCAGGCAGTGGCCCGCGGCGTCGGTGTTGCCGGTCTTGATGCCGATGGTGCCCGGGTACTCGCGCAGCAGGCGGTTGGTCGTCTCCCAGGAGTGTTCCCGGTTGCCCGGCCCCGCGGGGACGAAGAAGTCCCTGGCGGCGACGATCTCGCGGAAGACCGGCATGGTCATGGCACGCACGGCCAGGGTCACCAGGTTCGCGGGTGTGGACAGCGTCGAGTAGTCGTGCGGTTCGGGCAGCCCGCTCGGATCGCTGAATTGCGTTCCGCCCAGGCCCATCACACGCGCGGTGTCGTTCATCCGGCCGATGAAACCGCCCTGGCCGGGGCCGAACGACTCCGCCAGCGCGTAGGCGGCGTCACAGCCCGAGGGCAGCAGCAGGCCGTAGAGCAGCTGGCGGGCGGTGAGCACCTCACCGGCACTGAGCCCGGCGGTACTGCCGCCGTGTCTGCCGCAGTAGGAGAATGCCTCGGCCGGGACGGTCACGGGACGTTCCAGGTCGTTGGCGGCGATCACGACGACGGCCGTCATCACCTTCGCGATACTGGCGATGGGTACCGGGGTGTGCGCCTCGCGCGACCACAGCACCGTGCCGGTGATGCCGTCGGCCAGGGCCGCGCCCGCGGCCTGGACGCCGTCGGGTCCGGTGGCCGACCAGGGCAGCAGATCCGAGCTTCCGGTGGGACCGGCGGTCGCGACACCGTGACCGGCCGCGACCCCCACCACGACACCGGCGACAACAGCGTGCAACACCCGGGCAAATGTCCGCATCGCGACATTCTGTCGCACCCGCGCGGTGATTCGCGGGAACGGCACACCGCGTTTCCACGGGCGAGGCCGTGGACGGCGTCGTCTGCGAGACTGGAGCGGTGAGCGAAACGGATGCGGGGACCTACGTCGAAGCCGGTGAGTTCCGCCGCGACACCAACTACATCACCACGCGCATCACCGCCGACGGCCGTGACGGCTATCCGGTCGAGTCCGGGCGCTATCGGCTCGTCGCCGCGCGGGCCTGCCCGTGGGCCAACCGCACGCTCATCGTGCGCAGGCTGCTGGGACTCGAACCCGTCCTGTCGCTGGGCCTGTGCGGACCCACCCACGACAAACTCAGCTGGACCTTCGACCTGGACCCCGGCGAAGTGGATCCGGTGCTGGGCATCCACCACCTGCGCGACGCCTACCTCGCCCGGTTCCCCGACTATCCGCGCGGGATCACCGTGCCCGCCGTGGTCGACATCCCGACCGGGCAGGTGGTCACCAACGACTACGCCCAGATCACCCTCGACTTCTCCACCGAGTGGACCGCGCACCACCGGCCGGGCGCACCCCAGCTCTATCCGGAGGCCCTGCGCGGGCAGATCGACGAGATCAACCGCGAGGTCTTCCGCGAGGTCAACAACGGTGTGTACCGCTGCGGATTCGCCGGAGCGCAGGACGCCTACGACATCGCCTACGCGCGCCTGTTCGCCGCGCTCGACCGGCTCTCGCAACGGCTGCGCACCCAGCGCTATCTGGTCGGTGACACCATCACCGAAGCCGACGTGCGGCTGTTCACCACGCTGGTCCGCTTCGATCCGGTCTATCACGGCCACTTCAAGTGCAACCGGACCAAGCTCACCGAGATGCCGGTGCTGTGGGCCTACGCCAGGGACCTGTTCCAGACGCCCGGTTTCGGTGACACCGTGGACTTCGGGCAGATCAAGGAGCACTACTACGTGGTGCACCGCGACATCAATCCCACCGGAATCGTCCCGGCGGGACCGGATCTCGTCGGCTGGCTGACCCCGCACCACCGCGAGGAGCTCGGCGGCAGGCCCTTCGGTGACGGCACCCCGCCGTCCCCGCCGCACACCGCCGAGCAGGTACCGGCCCTCCCGGCGCGGTAACCCGCCGATCCCGTCTTGCCATCGGCGACGGGCGCTTCTACTCTCGACTGCCATGCGAATATTCGTTCGCTGTAGTTCGAATATTCGGCACCGAGATGTCAGGGAGTCGCCCGTGTTCGATCGACTGGGCCGCGCGGCCGCCGTCGCCGCGCTCGCCACGGCCGCAGTGCTGACCGTTTCCACCGGCACGGCGACCGCGGGTTTCGGCACCCTCCCCCCGGCCAATCCGTACCTCGGCCCGCTCGGCACCGCGACCATGCACGGCGACGCCGAATCCTCCGACGCCACACCGTTCGCCGGGCCCGGCACCGGGAACATCGTCGGCGAGTTCCGTGAGCTCGCCGCGGCGTGCCCGACGATCCTGCAGGGCGCCGACGGCCTGCCGCAGGCACTGTGCACCAAGATCGTCGACCGGGCCCCGACGGTCTTCCTGCTCGATCCGGCCAGTGGGCAGCCGCTGGCCTCGCTCGACCTGGCCAAGGGCAGCCTGCTCGGCGGCGTGTACGCCTACCTCGACAGCGGTGACCGGATGGTCACCGTCGACGGCAGCGGAAAGCTGCTGCGCATCGGGCACCGCCGCGACGGCGACGGCTGGACCGTCTTCGTCGACTCGGCCACCGAGATCTCCGTCGCCGTCACCGGACACTGCGGCGGCGGGGACTGCGACGCGGTGAGTTCGGTGATGCCCGACTTCGACGGCCGGGTCTGGTTCGCCACCGACAACGCCGCGGCCGGGTTCGCCGACCCGGCGAGCGGCGCCGTGCGTTCGATCGTGCTCGGTCCCGGCGAGCAGGTCGCCAACAGCATCTCCGCCGCGCCGCAGGGTGTCGCGATCGCCACCACGCACGCGCTGTATCTGGTCGACGTGGACGCCGCGGGCGCACCGCGGGTGGTGTGGCGCCGGCCCTACGATCGCGGCCCCGCGCGCAAGCCGGGACAGCTGTCCTGGGGCACCGGCGCCACGCCGACCTTCTTCGGCCCCGGCAGCGGCACCGAGTACCTGGCGATCACCGACAACGCGGTGCCGCGGGAGAACCTGCTCGTCTTCGACACCGCCACCGGCGCGCCGGTGTGCTCGGTGCCGACGGTCGACGGCACCGAGAACTCCCCCATCGGATCGGGCACCAGCCTGTTCGTGGCGAGCACCTACGGCTACCCGTATCCGGCCGTGCCGGAGGGCGCCGGGCCGAGCGAACCGGCTAGCGCGCCGTTCACCGGCGGGATGGTGCGGGTGGACGTCGAGGACGCCGGGTGCCGGGTGGTGTGGACCAATTCCGCGCTGTCCGCGGCGGTTCCACGGTTGTCGGTGGCCGACGGCAAGATCTACACCGTCACCCGGCACACCGTGATCCCGACCGGCAGCGCCGGACTGACCGACACCTTCCACTACGCCGTCGTCGACGCCGCCACCGGCCGCGTCGAGACCGAGCAGCCGATCGGCGCGACCGCGATCCACAACACCCTGCAGATGGTGGGCACCATCGCCCCCGACCGGACGCTCTACCAGGGCACCATGAGCGGGCTGTTCCGGATCGCCCCGCGCTGAGCCCGGCCGGTTCCGGGTGATCGGGCTCAGGCCGTGTCGGCGAAGGGGACGTCGTGGGCGACCGCGGTGACGTGCAGGCCGTCGGCGCCCGGCTCGATGGCGGTGAGGCGGGCGCCCAGCGGGAGCTGACGCAGCGGCACGGTGAAGGTCAGCACGCTGCGCAGCAGGCTCAGCGGGATGGCCGGGCCACCGGCGGTGGACTGGGCCGAGACCGGGGTGACCTCGATCCCGTCGTCGGCCGGGGCGACCGTGACCACGACGATCGCGGGAATCGACAGGCCCTGCACCGGGAACGTCCCGGTGACCCGCAGCCCGTCCGGGCCGGGTGCGACCGACTCCACCCCGTCCGGTGCGAAACCGCGCACACTGTCGTAGGGCACCACGGCCGTGGCCGTCGCGGTGGCGGCGACCAGGTTCTCGGTGCGGCGGTTCAGCAGGTCCGTCAGCGGTGCGGTCACCTCGGTCAGCCGGACATCGAGGTCGCGCACGGTGATGTCCTCGCCGGTCCAGTCCCCGACGCGGATGTCGACCTCGGGATAGTGCCCGTCGACGGCCTGGGTCAGGAACGGGAACCCGCCGATCACCACCTGCGGCGGCTGCGGCAGGTCGTAGGCCGCGGCGACCCGCCTGCCGATCTCGTTCTGCGCCACCACCACCGCCACCCGGTCCCCGACGACCAGCGCCACCGCCAGCACGACGATCAGTATCAGCACCGCGCGCATGCGCTCACCTGCTCGGCCATCCCCCCATCATGCGCGAAACCGCGCGCGGCGCAGCGCCGACAGCCGCGGCTGTTTGCGATGTGAGGACCCGGGTATCGCCCTGAATGGGTCCCCAGGACGGCCCACGGTCACGAGATGGCCGAGCAACTGTCTGAAAGGAATTGCCACGATGAGCTTTGCTGACAAGGCGAAGAACAAGGCCGAGGAACTGGCAGGCAAAGCCAAGGAAGCCACGGGTAAGGCCACCGACGACCGGGATCTGGAGCGCGAGGGTCGCGTGGATCAGACGAAATCCGATCTGAAGAACGCCGGCGAGAAGGTCAAGGACGCCTTCCGCGACTGAGCGCACACCGCCGGGGGCCGTCCGTTCGGGCGGCCCCCGGCGGTCCCCGCCCCGATTGCCGCCGCACCGAGCGGGTATTGCCCGGTGAGACGGCCCGGTTTCCCGGCCGTCGGGCAGTGGGCAGGAGGTCACCTGATGGACGACTATTCCTGGAACCTCGACGCCCGCGGCGAGACCGAGACGCAACGGCTAGACCGCAACTGGGCGTCGCTGTTGCAGGAGCTGCGCGTCGTCCAGACCGGAGTCCAGCTGCTCACCGGTTTTCTGATGGTGCTGCCGTTCCAACCGCAGTTCGTCACCACCGGCACACCGATCAAGGTGCTGTATCTGGTGGTGGTGGCGGCCTCGATCGGCGCGACCGTGCTGCTGGTCGCCCCGGTGGCGGCGCACCGGCTGTTGTTCCGGCGCCACCGCATCGCCTGGCTGGTGGCCTCCACCCATCGCGTCGCGATCGGCGGGGTGATCCTGCTGGGAATCGCGCTGGTCGGCGTCGCGGTGCTGCTGTTCGGCATCGTGGCGGGCACCGTCGCCGCCGTGGCGGCCGGGGTCGTGTTCAGCGCGCTGTTCCTCGGTACCTGGCTGGTGTGGCCACTGCTCGAACGCGGGCGAACCCCCGACCGCTGACCCCCTCCGATCCGGAAGGAACCTGCGATGAACTCTCCGCAGCCGCACAATTTCCCCGACGACGAGCGCACCACCCGTTCGCACGCGGGAGAATCCATCGAGGACACCCGTAACTGGCCGGGTCTCATCCTCATCGGCCTCGGACTGGTGCTGGTCGGCCTCACGCTCACCGCGGCGGGCTACGGCTTCGCCGGCTGGGCCGCGATCGCCGGCATCGTGTGCGCGATCTGCCTCGTCGCCGGGATCGTCATCGTGGTCGCCGAGCATCGCCGGGTCAAGGCCGCCGAGGGCCTCGACCTCACCGATGAGCGCGGGCACTGAGCCCGCTCAACCCTCCAGCGTCGCCCGGCCCAGTTCGGTGACCACGTCGGCCACCGCGTCCCGCTCACGCAGCGCGCGCACCTGCCGACGGGCACCGTTACCCCGGGCGGTGAGCGCGGCGATCGCCTCGGTGACGAAGGCATGATCGCCACAGTCCTGCAAGACGGGCTCGATGTGGGCGACGAGCCGGGCCAGCAGCTGCTGCTGCGGAACGACCCGGCCGTCGACCAGATCGAGCCCGTTGCCGTCGAGCCCGAAGCGGGCGGCGTTCCAGTACGCGGCGCGCAACAGCTCTCCCGGGACGGCCCGGCCGATGTCGCCGCGGGTGATCGCCCGCAATCCCATGCCGACCAGACCACGGATCAGGGCCGCCAGCAGCGCCGACTCCCCGACGGTGGCCGGGACGTCGCTCACCCGGATCTCGACGGTGGGAAACGACTCCGAGGGCCGGATGTCCCAATAGACCATCTTGTTGTCGAGGATGCTGCCACCGGCCCGCATCATCGCCACGATCGACTCGAATTCGGCCAGCGAGGTGAAATACGGCGGCGGTCCCGCACTGGGCCAGCGGCGCCACAGAATGCTGCGCCAGCTCGCGTAGCCGGTCTCGCTGCCCCGGTAGATCGCCGAATTCGCGGTGACGGCCAGCAGCACCGGCAGCCAGGGCCGCACATGATTGCCCACCAGCACCGCGGTCTCGCGATCCGGGACTCCCACGTGCACGTGGCACCCGCACAGGCCCTGTTCGTGCGCGATCATGCCGAAGGTGTGCGCGATCCGCTGGTAGCGGTCGGTGTCGGTCACCGGATAGCCCTCGGGCACCGTCGGCGGCACGGCTACCGCGAGCAGGTGCACGCCGTGGTCGACCGCGCACTGGGCCACCCGGCGACGCGACAGTCCGACGCTGTGCCCGGGTAATACCCCGGCGTGCGCACCGAAACCGGGTGCGCTGATTACCTCGGCGGAGTCGGGGCATTCGCTCTGAGCACCACCTCATCGATCGACCGGACGACAGGACAACCGCCATGCGTCTGATCCGAGCACCCGGTGTGTACCGCCCGCAGACCGACAGCTGGCTGCTGTGTCGCGCCCTGCGCGATCTGCCCCGGATTCCCGGCGCCCGGGTGCTCGACGCCTGCGCCGGGACCGGGGTGGCGACGCTCGCCGCCGCGGCGGCCGGTGCGGGCAGTCTCACCGCCATCGACCTGTCGTGGCCGGCGCTCCTGTCGACCTGGCTGAACTGCCGGGTGCGCGGCATCGCGGTCGAACTGCTGCACGGTGACTTCAGCGCCGCGCTGCGGCTGCCGCGCTTCGACCTGGTGGTGGCCAACCCGCCCTATGTGCCCGCCGCCGCATCGCGAACGCGCGGGTCCGCACTGGCCTGGGACGCCGGTCCGGACGGCCGCAGCGTGCTCGACCGGCTGTGCCACACGCTGCCCGATCTGCTCACCGACCGCGGGTGCGGGCTGATCGTGCACTCGGCGATCAGCGATCCGGACCGGAGTCTGTGCCAGTTGCGTGAGCGTGGTGTCGACGCCCAGGTGGTCGCCGGGGGCACGGTGCCGTTCGGGCCGGTCCTGCGGTCGCGGGCGCGGTGGCTGGCCGAGCGCGGCCATATCCGGCCGGGACAGGACCAGGAGGAATTGGTGGTGATCCGCATTGACCGCACAGAGTCGCCCGTCGTCGGGGAACGGCAGTGAGCCACGGCGGGTGGTGCTCGTCGACGGCGGTCCCGCCCTGATCGACGGGCCCGTCGACCTGGTCACCGCCGACGGCGAGGTCCTGCACTGCGACCGGTTCCGGGTCGCCCTGTGCCTGTGCCGCCGCTCCTCGATCTACCCGCTGTGCGACACCAGCCACCGGCGCAGACATCGTGGCCCCCACACCGACGAGGCACGATGACCGCCCCGGCGCCGCAGCGCGCACTGCCTGCCCCGCGCGGTGAACTCTCGGCCCGGCTGGTCGAATCGCTCACCCGCGCACCGGGTTCGCCGGTCCCGGCGGTCGGTGAACTCGATCCCTTCGGCGACGATCTGCTGCTCGCCCTGCACACCTGCTACGAACTGCACTATCAGGGTTTCGCCGCGGTCGACGACGGCTGGGAGTGGGACCCCGGGCTGCTGGGTGTGCGCGCCGCGCTGGAACGGCAGTTCCTCGCGGCGCTGCGGGCGGGGGTCGACGGCGGCGACGATGTCGACGGTGAACTCGCCCCGCTGCTGGAACCGGCGGCCGAGGGCACGGGGATCGCCGGATTCCTCGCCGAGCGCGGCACCGCCGACCTGCTGCGCGAGTACTTCGTGCACCGCTCGATCTATCACCACATCGAGGCCGACCCGTACGCCTGGGTGATCCCGCGATTGCGGGGACAGGCGAAGGCTGCGCTGGTCGCGGTCGAGTTCGACGAGTTCGGCGGCGGCCGCGGCGAACGGGTGCACGCGCAACTGTTCGCCGACCTGCTGGCCGGGGCCGACCTCGACCCCGGCTACCTGCACTACCTCGACATCGTGCCCGCACCGATGCTGGCCCTGGTCGACATGATGTCGCTGCTGGGGCTGCACCGTGGGCTGCGGGCGGCCTCGGTCGGGCATTTCGCGTCGGTCGAGATCACCTCGTCCCCGGCGTCGCGCCGGCTGGCCGACCTGGCCCGCGACCTGCTGCCCCACCCGGCGTGCGCGCGCTTCTACACCGAGCACGTCGAGGCCGACGCCGTGCACGAGCAGGTGATGCGCCGGGAGGTGATCGGTGAGCTGCTGGCCGCCGAGCCCGCGGCGGCCCGCGAGATCGTCTTCGGGATCCAGGTGACCAACCTGCTCGAGGACCGCTTCACCGAGCATGTGCTGGGCCGCTGGACGCGGGGCGAGACCTCGCTGCGCGCGCCGCTCGCTCAGCGCGCCGGCGCGGAGGCCGCCTCGATCGAGCTGTAGTAGCGGAACAGCGGGCGCACGCCGACCAGGTCCAGTGCCCGCTCCACCTCCGGCCTGCCGGTGACCAGGCGCAGGTCGATGTCGTGGCGCGCGGCCTCGCGCTTGGCCTCGGCGAGCGAGGCGGCGACGCGGATGCTGAGGAAATCGGTGCCGCGCAGGTCGAGCACCATCACCCGCGCACCCGAGCGCCGGGACCGTTCGAGCAGGGCGCGCAGCTCGGGGGTGTGCGCGGCGTCGAGTTCGGCTCCGGCGACCATCACCCAGCAGCCCGGTTCGCCCCGCCGGCGCAACCGCTGCACCATGCTCGCCTGGGTGGATCCTCGATACCAGCGCAGCCGGCTCGCGTGCCGACGACGGGTCACGACAGCCATCGAACCTCCGTCAGAAGGAAGTTCCGGTCGGTCGTGGCAGCACAGCGACCGGGATCGGCTGGGGTCTCAACCTGATCCAATTCTGGCACGGGTCAGTGCCGCTGTCACCGCCTCGGCGGCGGGCGGCTCATTTCGGGTCGTTGCCGGTCGATTCCGGTTCGTCCGGCCCGCGCGGAGTGCGCTTGCGGGCCAGCAGAACCACCGCGACGACAACGACCAGTCCGACGATCACCACGATTTCCATGACCGGCGCGTACCCCACGTTCGATCACTCAATCGGGGTGGGCAGCGTCGGTGGCGTCATCGCCGTCGTCGGTGGCGGGCGCGGTCGCCGAGCTGTTTCGGGGCATCGGCAACGGGCATGACGATTGTGTCGGCCCGGCAGCGCACGGATTCCCGCGCCGACCATCACTCAGGAGGACAGCATGACTCCACTCCGCCTCACCGAACCCACTCCACCCCCGCCGTTCCCACCCGGCCCCGGCCCGGACCCGGTGCCGCCCACCCCGGGTGACCCGGTGCCGCCGTCACCACCCGATCCGTCACCGTCACCCACACCGTCACCCACTCCCCCGCCCCGGCCCACTCCGTCACCGCCACCGGTCCCGCCGCCGTCCCCGGAGCCCGAACCGTTTCCGCCGGTTCCCGGGCCAGACCCCCGACTGCCCGACCCCTCGGCACGGCGATAGGCCGCACAGGGGAAAGCGATCGGATGGACCACAGCACCGCCCCGCTGCTCGCCGCGTACCACGCGCTGGGCCGTTACGGTTTCACCCCGCCCGGGCACCGGCAGGGCCGCGGCATCGACGACCGGGTGCTGCGCGCCCTGGGCACCGACGCCTTCCGCAGCGACATGCTGATGACGCCCGGCCTCGACGACCGGCTGGCCCGGCGGGGTCTGCTGGCCGAGGCCGAGGAGCTGATTGTTCCATCTCCCGCGGTCGTGCCCGGCGAACGGCTCGACGAGGCGGTCATGGAATACCTGCGCACCGGTGTCGCCGCGGGAATGAACCTGCCCGATGCCGCCGATCCGCGCCTGGACACGGTGCGCGTCGTCCGTGACCGCTGACCTGCCCGAAAGGATCTCCGATGACCGACTCCCTGCGCGCTCTCGCCCTGGTGTGCACCCTGAAATCCTCGCCCGCGCCGTCGAGCAGTGTGCTCATCGCCGAACAGGTCCTCGCCGAGCTGGCCGGGCACGGCGTCACCGGTGCGGCGGTGCGGGTCGCCGATTTCGACGTCCGGCCGGGCGTGAGCGCCGACGAAGGCGACGGCGACCAGTGGCCCGAGATCCGGCGCCGCGTGCTCGACGCCGACATCGTGCTGCTGTCCACCCCCACCTGGATGGGGCATCTGTCCTCGATCGCGCAGCGCGCCCTCGAGCGACTCGACGCCGAGGTGTCCAACACCGACGAGCTGGGCAGGCCCGCCGCCTTCGGCAAGCTCGGGCTCGCCGCTGTCGTCGGCAACGAGGACGGCGCGCACAAGATCGTCGCCGACACCTTCCAGGCGCTCAACGATGTCGGCTTCACCATTCCCGCGCAGGGCTGCACCTACTGGAACGGGGAGGCGATGGGCAGCGTCGACTACAACGATCTGTCCGAGACGCCCGACGCGGTGCGCGAGACGACCTCGACCATGGCGCGCAATGCCGCCCACCTCGCCCGGTTGCTGCGCGCGCAGAACTACCCCGCGCGGTGATCTCCGGCCCGGTCAGGCT
Organism: Nocardia sp. NPDC004415; assembly: GCF_053602435.1. NCBI lineage: Bacteria > Bacillati > Actinomycetota > Actinomycetes > Mycobacteriales > Nocardiaceae > Nocardia > Nocardia sp. NPDC004415. Next base: position 22,333 of record NZ_JBSGDP010000006.1, on the reverse strand, counting down.
TCGTGGGCGGTAAGGAGGAGGTGGTCGAGCCGGGTGCGCAGCGCGGCGTCACCGCCGGCCATCTGCGGCAGCCGTGCGGCCACCCGTTCGGCGAGGGTGCGCAGTTTGACGTTGGTCTCCTGGGAGCGCCAGCGCAGTACCTGGAAGGCCTGGTCGGAGGTGATCGCGTAGACCAGCATCAACGCACCCTTGGCCTGCTCGATCTCGGCGCGGGCCGCCAGGAGATCCGGCAGCGCGGTGTCGATGGCCTCGCGCCGGTATTCGGCGGCGGAGCCGGAGACGTCGATGTAGTAGCCGGCGGTTCCGACGACCGCGCCGGAATCGTCGACCATCGGTTCGGACACCACCAGCACATCGCGCTGCTGGCCCCGGGTGTCGATGATGCGATGGTGGCTGGAGAAGGTGCCGACGCGGTCGATGGAGGTGAGCATCGCCGCGACCCGGTCCCGGTCGTCGGGATGTTTGTGTGCCAGCAGCATGTCGAGTGTGGGAACCGTCCCGGGTGGGTACCCGTGCATCCGGGCGACCTCGTCCGACCACTCCCACCGATGCTCGACGAACCAATACCGGAATCGCCCGACAGCCAGCGATTCTCCCCCACCGAGCACCCGCTCCACCTGCACCCGCGCCGCCGCGCCGTCCGGTCCGATCATGCGCCGATTATCCCCGATCTCCGGCGCCGAAAAGCCGTGCCGGGACGTAGCGCCACGACAACACGGCAATGGTGAGGAAACCGACTGCCGTGGTCACGATGCCCACCCGCACACCGACGAGCGGGTTCGCACGCAGGCATCCCCCGAGCACCGCCACACCCACCGCCATCCCGACCTGACGCGCGGTGTTCAGCACCCCCGAGGCCAAGCCCGCGAAGTCCGGATCGGCCGCCGCCATGGCCGCGCCGTTCGCACTGGGCCCGAAGAGCCCGCAACCGAATCCGACGATGACGGTGCCCACGAGCAGCACCGGCCTGCTCTCCGGCCCGTCGACCGCCACGCACACCAGCGACCCGAAGGCCGCCACGAGCGAGCCCGTGATCAACAGCCAGCGCATCCCCCGCCCCGACCACCGCCTGTTCAGGACCAGCGTGGCGAATGTCCACACCGCGGCGAAGGGAACGAACAGCACACCGGCGCCGAACGCGTCGTAGCCCCACCGGGATCGGACGAAGAGCGCCAGCAGGAACTGCAGGCCGTAGGCCCCGTACTGGAACGCGAAGCCGTTGATGACGGCGGCGGAGAACGCGGGCGTGCGGAATATCCGAAGCGGCAGAACCGGTGCCCGCACCCGCGATTCGGTCACGACGAACGCGACCAGCGACCCCAGCGCCGCCACGCCCGCGACAACCGTCACCCGATCAGACCAGCCCCGTTCACCACCCTCCACGAGCACCGCGACCAGCGCCCCCAACCCCAGCACCGCCAGAATCTGCCCGCCCCAGTCGAACGAGGCACCGCCCCGCCGGGCGGTCTCGCCGATGCACCACCACGCCAGCCCGACCGCCACCAACCCGATCGGCACGTTCACCAGGAAGATCGACCGCCACCCGAGCACCTCGGTCAGCACACCTCCACCCACCGGCCCTACGATCAGCGCGATCCCCCCGATCGCACCCCACACCGTGATCGCCCGCGCCCGCTGCGCCGGTTCGGGATGCAGACGCGTGATGAGCGCCAAGGTCGTCGGCAGGATCCCCGCACCGAAAACACCTTGCAGGCACCGGAACCCCAGCAGAACCGGCAGGGTCGGACTCAGCGCACACGCCAGCGACGCGACAGTGAAACCACCGAGTGCCCACAGGAACAGCCTGCCCGCACCGATCCGATCGGCGAGCACCCCCGCACTGAGCAGCAACGCGGCCAGCGGAATCGTGTAGATACCGATCAACCATTGCAGCGCCGCCATGGTGCCGCCGGTCTCGGCCTGAATCGCGGGCAACGCCACATTCAGCGCGCTGCCGTCGAGCAGGATCATGAAGAACCCCAGGCAGATCGCCGCCGAGGCCGCCGTGTTCGCTGTCGCCGATCGTCCGGTTCCGTTCGCGCGGACCGTCATTCGCCACCCCCGTCGACTCCTGTACCTACAGGTACAACGCCGCCGACTGTACATACTGCTGGGTACAATCGCCAGATGACGACGGCGGACCGGCTGGTGGCGAGCATGCAGACACTGTTGTGGGAGAACGGGTTCACGGGCACGAGCCCGCGGGCAGTCCAGGAACTCGCGCAGGCGGGTCAGGGCAGCATGTATCACCACTTCCGCGGCAAGGCGGGGCTGGCGGTGGCGGCCGAGGAGCGGATGGCCGATGAGCTGCGCGAGCAGATCGGCGGGCGGTTGCGCAGTGGGTCGACCGTACGGGAGAAGGTGGCGGCGTTCTTGACGATCGATGAGAACGTGCTGCGCGGGTGCCGGTTGGGGCGGCTCGTGCAGGATTCCGCGGTGGTGGCCGATCCCGCCCTGCTGGAGCCGATCTCGACGATGTTCGCCTGGATCCAGGAGAGCATCCGGGAGGTTCTCGCCGAGGGGGTGGCGCGGGGGGAACTCGACAGCGCACTCGATGTCGACGCCTTGGCCACGACCGTGCTCGCGGTGCGGCAGGGCGCCTATGTGCTCGCGCGTGGGGCCCAGTCCGAGGAGCCGTTCCGGCGGGCCGTCACCGGCATCCTGCAGTTGCTGCCCGAGAGCCGGGGTCAGTCGGCGGCGGTGTAGGCGAGGATGCTGCGGTGGGCGGTGTTCCAGGCCGGGGAGGTGGCGTCGGCGAATTCGCCGTGACCGGTGCCGCGCAGGATCTGGAGATCGGCGACGATACCCGCGCGGGCCAGGGCCTCGACGAAGCGGATGCTCTGCGCGGGGACGACGACGCGGTCGTTCGCGCCGTGCAGGGCGGTGACGCGGATGGCGGCGGCGGGCAGCTGGTGGATGGGTGAGGCGTCGCGGTAACGGTCGGGGACCTCACCGGGCGTCCCACCGAGCAGCTTCGGGACGAAGGCGTCGCGGTTGTCGGTGACCGCGGAGTCGAGGTCCAGGACGGCGGCCATCAGGGTGAGGCTGCGGATCCGGATCTCCGGATGCCGCGGCGGATGCGCCGACCAGCGCCCGGCGACCCAGGCAGCGAGCTGGCCCCCGGCGGAGTGGCCGGCCAGGTGCACCCGCCCCAGGTCGAGCAGATTGCCCACGCGCGGTGCCACGGTGTCGGCCAGCGCGGTGACGGCCTCGTCGACATCGGTGAGGGTCATCGGCCAGCCACCGCCCCCACCCACGCGCCGGTATTCGACGTTCCACACCGCGACGCCCTCGCGGGCCAGGGCCCGGGCGTGCGCGTCGAACTGGGCCAGCGTGCGGCCCTGGGTCCAGCCGCCGCCGTGGACGAGTACCACCACCGGTAGCCGGGTGCTGGCGGTCGGCGGGAGATAGAGGTCGCCGAAGGTGTCCGGTGCGTTGCCGTAGGCGATGCGCTGGACGCTCTGTGGGTGCGCCACGACCTCGCTGACGACCGGCTCGGCGGGCGCCGACAGCTCGGCGGCCCGCGCTCCCAGCACCGCCGCCACCACGCTCACAGCCACGAGGAACCGTCGTCGGCCAGCTGCCACCGGGAACCTCCTTTTACACCCCTGAGCAGCACGGTACCGCGCCGGTGACGCTCAGACGGTGAGGCGGGAGTCCACCGTGGCGCGGCTCACCACCAGCCGAGCAACGGTTGCAGTTCGCGCCCGAGCGGTCCCGCCAGCGAGCGCGAATAGCTGGCGGTGAGGTGGTGCTCGTCGTGGTAGATGAGGATGTTGCCCTCCTCGACCAGGCAGCGTGTCTGCTCGCACACGGCGTCGCTCAGGTCGATCGGGAAGACGCTGGGGAACGCCGAGGCGGGCTCGAGTCCGGGGTTCACCGGATCGAGCGCGTCCTCGCGGGCCATGCCGCAACTGCTGCGATCACCGCCACCGGCCAGGCAGTCGACCGCCTTGTAGCGCACGGTGCCACGACGCAACCAGGGGGTGTCGCGCACGGCGATGACATTGAGGCCGCGCTCCGACAGAGCCGTCCATACGTCGAGGTAGTCGCCCGGGGTCTCGTCACCGCCGGTGTCGCGGGGGCGGGTGCCGGTGGTGAAGACCCAGTCGGGGCGGTCGGCGTCGAGCCGGTCGATCACCTCGGCCGACCAGTCCCGGCAGTCCGGGTTCGCCTCGCCCTTGTACATGGCGTCCTCGGCCAGCGTGAGCGGGCAGCCCATCTTCAGATACACCTGGATGCGGAAGCTGTGTTCGGTCGCCAGGACCTGCAGGGCGGGCAGCCAGTGTTCGGCGTGCGAACTGCCGACGAGGGCCAGGGTGCGTTCGGCGTCGGGGTCACCGTAGGTGCAGGTGACCAGGTCGCGGGTGTCCCAGTCGGCGATGCACCCGTCGACGGTGGGCGGGGGCAGTTCGGCGGGTGCCTCGAAGACCGTGGGCCGCATCGGTGCGTCGGGGACGGGCGCGCCCGCGGCCAGTGCCTCGGCGCCCGGGTACCGCTGCGGATCGAGCACGCCGACCGCGGCCGACGGGTTGACCCGGACCACGGCGTACTGCCACCCGGTCGCCGCCGTGATCGTGGCCACCAGCAGCACACCCACCCCCGCCGTGACCAGCCTGCGTGGTCGCGCGCCACCGACCGGGCGCACCGCGCCGCGCTGTCGCAGCGGTTCCTCGACCCAGCGGTGGGTGAGCCAGGCCAGCAGCACCGACACCCCGATCACCGCGGCCCCACCGACGAGACCCGCGCGTGGATGTCCCCGCTCGGCGAGGAAGAAGATCAGGATCGGCCAGTGCCACAGGTACAGCGGGTAGGCGATGTCGCCGAGCCACCGCATGGCCGGATGGGCCAGCAGCTGATTCACCGCGGGCCACTCGCGCACCGGCAGGCCCGACGCGGACAGGATGACCGCCATCGCCGCGCCCACCGGCAGCAGCGCGGCCGGACCGGGGAACCGGTTCGCGGCGTCGAGCACGATCCACCCGCACAGCACCACACCGGCGACACCGAGGAACGCGGCCAGCGACCGCACGAACCGCGACCGCGGCAGCGACGGCGCCAGCACCGCGAGCGCGGCCCCCGCCAGCAGTTCCCAGCCGCGGGCGGCGGTGTCGTAGTAGTTCCAGCCCTGCCGGGTCGTCATGCCGTGCGCCGCGAACACGAACGAGCACACCGCGCCGACGATCACCACCACGCCGACGACGAGCCGGACCCGATGCGGCCGCGACAGCCGCGCGCACACCCAGCCGGCGGCCCCGATCACGAGCAGCACCGCCAGATAGAACTGCCCCTGCACCGCCATCGACCACAGGTGTTGCAGCGGGCTCACCGACGGATCGGCGGCCAGGTAGTCCGACCAGGTCAGCGCGAGCTGCCAGTTCTGGTAGTAGAACAGCGAGGCCAGCACCTGCGCCGCCACCGTGGACCACTGGGTGTACGGCAGCACCAGCACGGTGGCGACGACGACCGCGGCCAGCACGACCGCCATGGCCGGGACGAGCCTGCGCAGCGTGCGCCGCAGCACCCCGGTCGCCCAGCCCGGTTCTGGGGACTGTGCCCGGCGCAACACCATGCCGGTGAAGAAGAAGCCCGACAGCACCAGGAAGACGTCGACCCCGCCGGACACGCGCCCGAACCACACGTGGAAGACCACGACCAACGCGATCGCCAGACCCCGCAGACCGTCCAGATCGAATCGGTACGCCGAGCGCTCGGCGCCGTCCGCCGACGGACTGTGCGTCCGCGCCGGGCGGGGTACCGATTCGATCTCCGGGGGTCTGGCCATGACGAATCTCCTATCACGCCGCGTCGGCCCGGGCCATTCCTCCTGGCATCGAATGTGATCTGGCACGCACTGCCATTCCGTGGGCCCCGGCCGCGGTGACCGGCCGCCGAACGGCATTCCCCGCTTGTCGGCGGTCGCTGCTAGGGTCGGTCGAGTTCTGACACGGGGTGCTTTGCGACCGCAAGGCTGAGAACAGACCCGGGAACCTGTTCAGGTAATGCTGACGAAGGGATGTCACGGTGTTGCGCGCCCACACCACCACCACACAGAGATTCACCGACGAGCTCTGGGAGCAGACGACAGCGCTGCGCACCGCGATCGACGATCTGGAATTCCTGCGCCGTCTCGGTGACGGCACCCTGCCGCTCGACGCCTTCCGCGTCTACATCGAGCAGGATTCGCTGTACCTCACCGGCTACGCCAAGGCGCTGGCCCTGCTGGCCGCCAAGTCGCCCGACCCGCAGACCGCGGCCTTCTGGGCGAACTCCTCGGCGACCGCGGCCACCGTCGAATCGGCCATGCACGACCAGCTGCTCACCGGCGGCGTGCTGCCGCCGCGCGAGGGCGAACCGGAACACACGCCGACCTGCCTGGCCTATGTCTCCTTCCTGATCGCCACCGCCGCGACCGACTCCTACGCCGTCGCCGCCGCGGCGGCCCTGCCCTGCTTCTGGATCTACGCCGAGGTGGGCCGGGAGCTGGCCGCGAGCGCCGCGCAGGTGATCGCCGCCGATCCCGCGCACCCGTACGCGCAGTGGGTCACCACCTACGGCGCCGAGGAGTTCCAGCAGTCCGCGGCCACCGCCCGCGCGCTGGTGGACGCGGCGGCCGAGTCGGCCGGTCCGCGCGAGCGGGCGGCGATGGCCACGGCCTTCACCCTCGCGGTGCGCTACGAACTGCTGTTCTGGGACACCGCCCTGCACCCGCAGCCCTGGCCCGCCGGATGAGCGCCCGTCTGCGCCGCGCGCTCGCGGCCGTGCTCGCCTCGGTTGCCGTCGTCTCGGTGCTCACCGCCTGCGGATCGGGCAGCGGGTCCGGCGACACCATCCGCTTCGCGCTGGACTGGACACCGAACACCAACCACACCGGCCTCTATGTGGCCCTGCAGCGCGGCTATTTCGCCGACGCTGGCCTGGACGTGGAGGTCCTGCCGTACAACAACACCGCCGTCGACACCGTGATCGATGCCGGGAACGCGGAGTTCGGCATCAGCACCCACAATTCGTCGACCTTCGCGCGCGCCTCGGGCGCGCAGGTCCGTTCGGTGCTCGCGCCGCTGCAGCACTGGGCCACCGGAATCGGCGTGCGCGCCGACCGCGCCGACCTGGCGAGCCCGAAGGATCTCGACGGCAAGACCTACGCCGGGTTCGGCGACCCGGGCGAGCGGGAGGCGCTGCAGCAGGTCATCCGCAATGCCGGTGGCACCGGCGATTTCACCTCGGTGACGCTGGGCTCGTCGGCGTACGAGGCCGTCTACTCGGGCAAGGCCGACTTCACCGTCTCCTACCTGGCGTGGGAGGGCATCGAGGCCGAACACCACGGCACCCCGATGCGGTACTTCCGCTACACCGACTTCGGTTTCCCGGACTCCTACGCCATCGTGATCGACGCCAACGAGGGCTGGCTGGCCGAGAATCCCGAGCGCGCCGCGAAGTTCGTGCAGGCACTGCAGCGCGGCTACCAGTTCGCCGCCGACAACCCGGACCAGGCCGCCCAGGATCTCCTGGACGCCAACCCCGGCGCGTTCACCGACGAGAAACTGGTCTTCGAGAGCCAGCGCATGCTGGCCGAGCAGTTCATGAAGGACGCCGACGGCAAGGTCGGCACGCAGACCGTGCAGCAGTGGGCGGCCAATTCCGGGTTCCTCTACCGCAGCGGGCTGCTCACCGGTCCCGACGGCAAACCGCTGACCACCGAGCCGGACTGGTCGACGTACTTCACCGATGAGTACCTCGGCACCGCCTGACCCGCACGCGAAGCCGCGGCCCCGGTCCGCGTGGGCGGGTCTGCGGTGGGCGCTGCCGTCACTGCTCACGGTGGCGGCGCTGGTCGTGCTCTGGCAGGTCTACGTCACCAGCAGCGGGATCCGTCCACAGGTGCTGCCCTCGCCGATGCGCGTGGCCGAGCAGGGCTGGGCTCATCGCGACGACATCGCCACGCACGCGGCCGCCACCCTGCAGGTCACCCTGCTCGGGTTCGCGGTCTCGCTGACGCTGGCCTGGGTGCTGGCGATCGTCGTGGACTTCTCGCCGTGGCTGCGGCGGGCGCTGGTGCCGTTGTTCGTGGCCTCACAGACGGTGCCGATCATCGCGATCGCGCCGCTGATGATCATCTGGTTCGGTTTCGGGCTGCTGCCGAAGATCCTGGTGGTCTCGCTGGTCACCTTCTTCCCCATGGCCATCGGGCTGATCGAGGGGTTCGCCGCGGCCGATCGCGAGGCGGGCGCGCTGCTGCGGAGCATGGGCGCCTCGCGGGTGCAGGTGTTCCGGTATGTGCGGCTGCCCTCGGCGATCCCCCGGTTCTTCACCGCGTTGCGCATCGGGATCACCTATGCGGTGGTGGGCGCGGTGTTCGCCGAGTACGTCGGCGCCAGCGTCGGTCTCGGCATCTACATGAGCCTGCAGAAGAACTCCTTCCGCACCGACCTGGTCCTGGCCGCGGTCCTGGTGACGGCGCTGCTCAGTATCGCGCTCTACCTGGCGACCTTCGCGATCGAGCGCCTCGTCGCGCCGTGGTCGCGGGCGCAGAACAGGAGCAGGCATGACTGACGCCGGAGACGACCGCATCGTCGTCGACCGTCTGACCAAGTCGTTCCCGCAGGAGGGCAGGGGTGGCGAGCGGCTCGAGGTGCTGGCCGGGGTGTCGTTCAGCGTGCGCGCGGGCGAGTTCGTCACGGTGATCGGGCCCAGCGGCAGCGGCAAGAGCACGGTGTTCAATATGCTGGCCGGTCTCGAGTCGCCGGATTCCGGCAGCATCCGGTTCCACGGTCCCGGCACCGGCGCCCACTGCGCCTACATGCCGCAGAAAGACCTGCTGTTCCCCTGGCGTTCGGTCCTGGACAACACCGTCCTGGGCCTGCGGGTGCAGGGCGTGCCGAAGGCCGAGGCCCGCCGCCGCGCCCGCGAGTTGTTCCCCGCCTTCGGCCTGGCCGGATTCGAGGACGCCCGGCCCGAGCAGCTCTCCGGCGGGATGCGGCAGCGAGCGGCCATGCTGCGCACCGTCGTCCAGGAACGCGAACTGCTGCTGCTCGACGAACCGTTCGGCGCCCTGGACTCACTGACCCGCACCGAGATGCAGTCCTGGCTACAGGACGTGTGGCAGCGCTACCGCTGGACGGTCCTGATGATCACCCACGACATCCGCGAGGCCGTCTACCTGTCCGACCGCGTCGTCGTCCTGTCCGCGCGCCCCGCGACCGTCCGCCACGAACTGCGCGTAGACCTCCCCCGCCCCCGCGACCTGTCGCTGATCACCACCCCGGAATTCGTCGCGCTCGAGGAACAACTCCTCGAGATCCTGCACGAGGAATCCCGCCGCGCACTCACCCAGCAGCAACCCCCGGCCCCGCGCCGCTGAGTCACCGCACCGGCGCGGGCTCCAGCGTGTCGAGAACAGCCCCGTCGTCGGGGTGCTCAGATCTGGAAAGTCAGGCGGGCGGGAGCGATGTAGTCCGTCGGGTCGAGCAGGGAACGTAGTTCCGGGCGGTGGGCGGCGGGGATGCGGTCGAGTTCGGCGTGGAGGGTGGCGGTGTAGGTGGCGGCGGGGGCGGTGAAGCCGGGGAGCCAGTTGTCGTGGTGGGCCGGGACGAACAGGCGGGGGCGCAGGGCCTCGATGTAGGTGCGGGGGTCGCGCAGGCCGTTGGTGAGCTGGTTGAAACCCTGGATGGCGCCGATCTGGAGATCGGTGGGCGCGAGGCCGGCGAAGACGTCGAACACCTGGGGCGCCTTCTCGAGGAGCGGTCCGGCCGAATCGTGCCAGACCAGCGAGAATCCGGGGGTGCGCAGCTGGTACAGCAGGCAGCCGCCTTCCTCGTCGCGCAGTCGTGGCAGCCCGACGCGCAGATCGTCGAGGGTGGGTGGGTGCTGGGCGATGGCGCACAGGTCCGGCACCGGGAAGAACGGTGCCGAGCCCTGCACGGGGTCGGGCGCGGTCGGGCCCGAATGCAGGTGCCGGACCGCGGTCACCGCGATGTCGCCGACGCGGAACTCGTGGACGCTGCCCGGCGCGGTGGCCGCGTCACCGAGCGCCACCGTGCCGAACCCCGGGTCCGGGACCTGGGCGCGGATGGTCGCGCAGTGCTCGGCCGTCCCGTGCACCACCGCGCCGCTCGCCTGCGCGATCCGGCCCGCGTCGCCGGCGTGGTCGAAGTGCCCGTGCCCGATCAGGATCGCGGCGGGCCGCAGATCCGCCAGATCCTGCGCGGTCGCGGGCACATACCCCGCACTGCTCAATCGGGGCACCCACGCGTCGAGCAGCAGCACCGTGCCCGCGAACGCCACCGCGTAGGTCGCGCACCCCACCCACGACAGCACCACCCGGTCCGGGCGCACCTCGCCGGTGGCCGCGTCCACGATGTCGGTGCCGAAGAAGCGCTGCCGGGCGGCGATCGTGCGTGCGTCGGCGGGTGTTCCCGACGCGGTGGCCGCGCTCAGCGCCACCAAGGCACCGCCGCCGAGCATTCCACTCAGCATTCCCCGCCTGCTCACCAACCGCCGCGCCGCACCGCACATACGGGTACTAGACCACGGACCCGGCCGTCCGACAGGGAATTCCGGATTCCGGCCCGGGGACACGCGACCCGCGTCCGGGTCCCGAAATCGCCCGGCCACCGGCCGTAGAGTGCGAATTCCGGAGCCCGACGAGACCGCGGCGAACCGTGACCGTCGCGCCCGACCGGTGCCGCGTGGCACGGTGGAGGCACACCGTCACCGACCGAGGGGAACGGACATGACACAGCACAGTGACAGTCCGCACGGCGCGGACGCGATCGTCGTCGGGATCGACGGCTCGGACGGATCGACCACGGCCGTGCGGTGGGCCGCCCGCGTCGCCGCGGACCGCGACCGCGCCCTGCACCTCGTGCACTGCACCGATCCGATCGCCGACCGGACCCCGCGCAGCGCCTACGACGCCTTCATCTACGCCACCATGCAGGACATCCACCTGGCCGCCGAGCGCATCCTGGCCACCGCTCGCGACGACGCGCTCGCCGCCGCACCGGGCCTGACGGTCACCACCGAACTCGCCGCCGGGCATCCCGCCCGCACGCTCGTCGCCGCCTCCGCGCACGCGCACCTGGTGGTCCTCGGCGTGCGCGACTCGGCGGGCACACTCGCCCACCTCGGTTCGACGCTGCTCGCGGTGACCGCGCACGCGCACGGCGCCGTGGTCATCGTGCGCGGGCCCGATCCCGGACGCGACGGGCCCGTGGTGGTGGGTGTCGACGGCAGCGATGTCGGCGAGCCCGCCATCGGTGCCGCGTTCGCCGAGGCCGCCCAGCGCGGGGCCGAGCTGGTGGCCGTGCACGCGTGGAGCGATCTGTCGCGCGGGCAGTTCGCCGGAACCGGCTATCTCGAACTGCCGATCGCGGACCTGGCCGTCGCCGAGGAGGCACTGCTGGCCGAACGGCTCGCCGGGTGGACCGAGCAGTTCCCGGACGTGCCGGTGCGACGCGAGGTCGAGGTGTTCGGGCCCAGGGAACGGCTGGCGCACTGGTCGCGGACGGCGCAGTTGCTCGTCGTCGGCAGTCGCGGCCGCGGTGGGTTCCGCGGGCTGCTGCTCGGGTCCACCAGCAACTGGCTCGTCCAGCACGCCGAATGCCCGGTCATGGTCGTGCATCCCGGCTGACCTCGCCGCCAGGGCACTCGGTCCCCGGAACAAGGGCGCGAAGACCGTCTCGGCACACCCGATCGGAGGAGCACACTGACTGGTATGAGCGAGGATCCGGTTCCCGGGCTGTCCACGATCCGCGCGGCCGTCGAGCTCGGCTGCCGGGCACCGTCGGTGCACAACACCCAGCCGTGGCGGTGGGTCCTCGACGGTGACCGGTTGCAGCTGCTGCGCGACCCCGACCGGCTGCTGGGGGCGGCCGATCCGCACGGACGCCAGGCGGTGATCAGCTGCGGCGCGGTGCTCGACCACGTGCGCACGGCCTTCGCGGCGCACTGCGTGCACGCCGAGGCCGACCGCCTGCCCGACCCCGCCCGGCCGGATCTGCTGGCCGCCCTCACCTTCCGGCCGTGGCCGGACCCACCGGTGGATCTGTTCCGCCGCGCCGAGGCGATCGCCCACCGCTACACCGACCGGCTCCCGATGACCGAACCCACCGGCTGGGCCTCGGTCCGCCGCGCGCTCGACGAGGTCGTCACCCCGCATGGGCTCACTCTCGACGTCCTGCCCGAGGACGCCCGCCCGCGCCTGGCCCTCGCCTCCGAGCAGACCGCCTCGCTGCGCGCCTACGATCCGCAGTACCAGGCCGAGATCGGCTGGTGGACCGGGCATCCCGGGGCCAGGGAAGGCATCCCGCCCACCGCGGTGGTCTCCGACTCCGAACGCGCCCGTGTAGGGGTGGCCAGGGACTTCCCCGCCGCAGGCCCCTCGGCGCGGCGCGGCGAGCTGCACGACCGTGCCCGACTCACGGTGCTCACCGCGACCGACGAGTCCCCGATGAGCTGGCTGCGCACCGGGGAGGCGCTGTCCGCGATGCTGCTCGCCTGCACCGCCGACGGCCTGGCCACCTGTCCGCTGACCCACGTCACCGAACTGGTCGCCGCGCGCCGCCTGCTCGGCAGCATGATCGGGCACCCCGGCGTCCCGCAGGTCGTGGTGCGGGTCGGCTCCGCCCCCGATCCGGCCAGGCCGGCTCCCACCCCGCGCCGCCCGCTCACCGATGTCCTGCGCGAACGCCCGTCGGGGGCCACTGGTCCCGTCTCCGGGTGACCTTCGCCCCTCCCCGTCACGGGTACCGGCGACCAGACTCGTACGAGGACGCCCACCGGCCGCCCGCGGCGGACAATGGAGACACCGGCGCCGAACACCGAGGAGGACTCGCGATGACCACGGTATTCCTGGTCGACGACCACGAGATCGTCCGGCGCGGCGTCGCCGATCTGATCGCGCTCGAGCCAGACCTCGAGGTGATCGGCGAGGCGGGCACCTGCGCGCAGGCCCTGGCCCGCATCCCCGCCCTGCGTCCCGAGGTGGCGGTGCTCGACGTGCGGCTACCCGACGGCAGCGGGATCGAACTGTGCCGTGAACTGCTCTCGGCCGAACCCACGCTGCGCTGCCTGATCCTCACCTCGTTCACCGACGAGCAGGCCATGCTCGACGCCATCCTCGCCGGAGCGAGCGGCTATGTGGTCAAAGACATCCGGAGCCTCGAGCTCATCGATGCCGTGCGCGAGGTCGGCGCGGGCAAGTCGCTGCTGGACAATCGCGCCGCGGCCGCGCTGATGGCCAAACTGCGCGCCGAGGCCGAGGAGAAGACCGGCCCGCTGTCCACCCTGACCGATCAGGAACGCACCCTGCTGGCCCTGCTCGGCGAGGGCCTGACCAATCGCCAGATCGCCGCGCGGATGTTCCTCGCCGAGAAGACCGTCAAGAACTACGTGTCCCGGCTGCTGACCAAGCTCGGCGTGCAGCGGCGCACCCAGGCCGCGGTGATGGCCGCCGATCTCGACCCGTCGCGGCGGCGCTGACCTCACGATGCCCACCACCCGGACGTGCGAGAATCCCGGTATGGACGAAGCGCCGGGGGTCGGCGGCCTGCCACCGGTCGCCCGAACCCTGTCCCAATTGCGATTGCGCGAGCTGCTCGGCGAGGTGCAGGACCGGATCGCCCAGATCGTCGACGTCCGTGACCGGATGGACCGGTTGATGGAGGCCATGCTGGTGGTGACCGCGGGCCTGGATCTGGACAACACCCTGCGCACCATCGTGCACACCGCCATCGAACTCGTCGACGCCCGCTACGGCGCGCTCGGTGTGCGCAGCGCCGACAAGACCAGCGACCAGCTCTCCGAATTCGTCTACGAGGGCATCGACGACCGGACCCGGGTGCTGATCGGGGACCTGCCGCGCGGGCACGGCGTGCTCGGGCTGTTCTTCGCCGACCCGCGCCCGCTGCGGCTGACCGACCTGTCCCGGCACCCGTCGTCGGTGGGGTTTCCCGACCATCACCCGCCCATGCGGACCTTCCTCGGGGTGCCGGTTCAGGTGCGCGAGGAGATCTTCGGCAACCTGTATCTCACCGAGAAGGCAGGCGGGCAGGAGTTCACCGAGGACGACGAGGTGGTGGTGCAGGCACTGGCCGCGGCGGCGGGGATCGCCATCGAGAACGCCCGCCTCTACGAGCAGTCGCGGGTGCGCCAGCAGTGGCTGGAGGCCATCCGCGATGTCGCGACCGAACTGCTGGCGGGCAGCCCGTCCGCCGAGGTGCTGCGCCTGGCCGCCGAACGCGGCCAGGCGCTCACCGGCTCGGCCTGCACTTTTCTCGCGCTGCCCGAGGACCCGGATGTGCCGCCCGAGGAGATCGGTGAACTGGTGGTGGTCGCCGCGGCCGGTGCCGACGCCGAGCGCCTGATCGGCACCCCGCTCCCCCTGGCCGACCGGCACACCGGCGAGGCCTTCCATTCCGGGCGCGCGGTCACCACGCATTCCCCGGCCGACATCCCGATCCTGGTCTCGACCGACCGCTTCGGACCGGTCCTTACCCTGCCGCTGCGCGCGCACGGCATCGTCACCGGCGTACTGACCTCGGTCTTCCCCGCCGGTGCCGTGCTGCCCGGCGAGTCCGATCAGGCCCTGCTGTCCACCTACGCCGATCAGGCCGCGGTGGCCCTGCAACTGGCCGACACCCAGCGCCGGATGCGCGAACTCGACGTCTTCGCCGACCGCGACCGGATCGCGCGCGGGCTGCACGATCACGTGATCCAGCGCCTGTTCGCCGTCGGCCTGTCCCTGCACGCGACCATGCAGCGCGCCAGGAGCGGCGAGGTGCGCAACCGGCTCGAGGACACCATCGACGACATCCAGGCCATCGTCGGCGACATCCGCCACTCGATCTTCGACCTGCAGTCCAACACCACCACCGACTCGGCGACCTACCGTAAGCGCCTGCACGACATCATCACCGGGATGACCGCCGACAGCGGCGTGCGCACCACCGTGCGCCTGGCGGGCCCGGTCACCGTGCTCGAGCCACCGCTGACCGACCACGTGGAAGCCGTGCTGCGCGAGGCGCTGAGCAACGCGGTGCATCACGCGCGGGCGAGCACCGTCGCGGTGGAACTGACGGTGCGCGACGACGTCACGATCGAGGTCTCCGACGACGGGATCGGCATCCCGGCCGAGACCACGCACCGCCGGGGGCTGGCCAATCTCGCGGCCCGTGCCGCCGAGGTGGGTGGCACATTCCACGTCGGGCCGCGGGAGCAGGGCGGCACGACCCTGCGCTGGTCGGCCCCGCTGGCCTGACCGTCAGCCCACGGCCGCGGCCGTGTCCGGGCGGACGGTCAGGATCTCGTCGACGGGCCTGCGCGCGGTCGGCGGGCCGGGCACGTCACCGGCCGGCGCGGCACCGACCCGGACCAGCACCTGCGGCACCCCGTGGCCGTCGACCATCGTCTCCAGTGCGGTACGCGCGCCGGGCAGTTCGGTGATGTGGGTGAGAGCGCAGGTGGCCGCGCCCGCACGGGTGAACTCCAGCAGCACCGCCGACAGCGCCTCGCCGACGTGCAGCCAGTCGGCCGGGCCGTTCCCCGCGGAGCTCAGGACCACCAGCTCGGCCCGATCCTCGAGACCGCCGCGGCGCGCGGACACCGGCGCGGTGGGAAAGGCGCGGGCGATCGGGACCTGCGCGGTCTCGTCCGCGGCGAGCAGCGCGGTGCCGGGAACGCCCTCGGTGTCGGCCGAATGTCCGGCCCACCAGCGCAGTTCGGCCTGATAGCCCATGTCGTAGCGTCGTTTGGCGTCGGCTTCGCGCGAGGATTCGGCCAGCACCGGCCGCGCCTGCCCGGACAGCACGTCCAGCTCGATCCGGTGCGGGCTCGCCAGCATGCGCGCGGCGCGGCACACCTCGCCGAAGCCGGTGGGGGTCAGCAGCGGGAGACGGTCGGTGCGCCTGCGCTCGATCGCCGCCGCGCGGGCGCGTACGCCCTCGGGCGGATCGGCCCAGGGCCGGAAGTCCAAGCGGGCCAGCAGGTCGGGTCGGCCGGGATCGGGGAGCCGGTCGAGGTCGGTGCGCCAGCCGTCGGCGGCCAGCACGGTGCGCAGGTGGTGCAGTACGGCACCGCAGCTGATCACCAGCTGCCGTCCGGTCGGGTCGGCGGCGGTCAGCTGCCGGTGGTCGTCGCGGTAGAGGTAGAGGTGGGTTCCGTCGAATTCCCAGCGCCACGGCTGGGAATTGTGGATCGAGGGCGCGCGGCTGGCTCGCTCCAGCGCCGCCCTGATCGTCGACAGATCCGGTGCCAGGATCGCCCTGGTGGCTTTGCTGTCGGTCATGATCCGAGTCTTCTCCCCCGGCGGGCCCGGTGCGAACGGCCCTTGGGCCCCGGATCGCGGGCCGATGGTCACCGGCCCCGTGATCGTCGACACGTTTTTATGCAACTCGTTGCATAGGGCGGCGGCGCGCAATACGGTCGGCAGCATCGCCTTGCCGCGGCCACGCGCCGCTCGACCCTCCCGGAGGTACCCCATGGCCCTGCCGACCTGGCTGTCCAGCCGCCTGGCCCTGCCCGTCGTCGCGTCGCCGATGTTCATCGCCTCGGGTCCCGAGCTCGTCATCGCCCAGTGCCAGGCCGGCATCGTCGGCTCGTTCCCGGCGCTCAACGCGCGCCCGGCCGCCCTGCTCACCGACTGGCTCAGCCGCATCACCGAGGAGAACGCCGCCTACCAGGCGGCCCATCCGGAGGCGATCGTGGCGCCGTTCGCGGTGAACCAGATCGTGCACCGCTCCAACGACCGCCTCGAAGCCGACATGGCGGTCATCGTGGAGCACAAGGTGCCGATCGTGATCACCTCCCTGGGCGCGCGCGAGGAGATCAACGAGGCGGTGCACTCCTACGGCGGCATCGTCCTGCACGACGTGATCAACGACCGCTTCGCGCGCAAGGCGATCGAGAAGGGCGCCGACGGTCTGATCGCGGTCGCCGCGGGCGCGGGCGGGCACGCGGGCACCCAGTCCCCCTTCGCGCTCGTCCAGGAGATCCGCGCCTGGTTCGACGGCCCGCTGCTGCTCTCGGGCGCGATCGCGCACGGCCGCTCGATCCTGGCCGCCCAGGCCGCGGGCGCCGACCTCGCCTACGTCGGCTCGGCCTTCCTGTCGACCACCGAGGCCAATGTCGTCGACGGGTACCGGCAGATGATCGTGGACTCCGCCGCCGCCGACATCGTCTACAGCAACCTGTTCACCGGCGTGCACGGCAACTACCTGCGCGGCAGCATCGTCGCCGCGGGCCTGGACCCCGACAACCTGCCGGAATCCGATCCCTCCCAGATGAATTTCGGTTCCAGCACCGACGCCAAGGCCTGGAAGGATGTCTGGGGCGCCGGCCAGGGCATCGGCGCGATCACCGCGGGCCGCGGCACCGCCGAACTCGTCGCCACCCTGACCGAGCAGTACGACCTGGCCCGCCGCGACCTCGCCGCGGTTCTCGACCAGCCCGCCGCCCTGCCCGTGCGCTGACACCGGCCCCGACGGCACGAGACCGGCCCGAAGCACTCGCTTCGGGCCGGTCTCGGCGTGTCGGCAGGCTCAGCGCGGCGCCATGCGGATGGCGCCGTCGAGGCGGATGGTCTCGCCGTTGAGCATCGGGTTCTCCACGATGTGGCGGGCCAGCGCGGCGAATTCGGTCGGCTGACCCAGCCGCGACGGATGCGGCACCTGCGCGCCGAGCGACTGCAGCGCCTCCTCGGGCAGGGTCTCGAACAGCGGCGTGCGGAACAGGCCGGGTGCGATGGTGACCACCCGGATCTTGAAGCTCGCCAGGTCGCGGGCGATCGGCAGGGTCATGCCGACGATGCCACCCTTGGACGCGGAGTACGCGGCCTGGCCGATCTGCCCGTCGAAGGCGGCGACGGAGGCGGTGTTGACGATGACGCCGCGCTCCTCGCCCACCGGCTCGGTGGCCGCCATCCGCTCGGCGGCCAGCCGGATCACATTGAACGTGCCGAACAGGTTGACGTTGACGACCTTGGTGAAGTCGGCCAGCGGGAACGCCCCCTTCTTGCCGACCGTCTTGATCGCATTGCCGATCCCGGCGCAGTTCACCGTGATCCGCAGCGGCGCCAGCGCTTCGGCCGCGTCCAGTGCCGCCGACACCGCCGTCTCGTCGGTCACGTCCGCGGGCGCGAAGACCACGCCGTCGCCGAGTTCCTTCGCGATGGCCGCGCCGTTGGACGAGGCGAGGTCGACGATGACGACCTTCGCGCCCTGGGCGTGCAGTTCCCGCACGGTGGCCAGGCCGAGGCCCGACGCACCACCGGTGACCACGGCGGACGCGTTGACGAATTCCATGCTCTATCTCCTCTGAGGGTCTGCTCCGCCGCAATATTGACACACTTCGCCAAAACTGTTTGGCTTTCGGCGTGACCCGGCCCGATCGCCGCCGCCCCGGCCGCCCCTCCGTGCTGAACACCCGCGCGGTGGCCGCCGACGCGCTGCGTCTGTGGACCGCGCGCGGCTTCGCCGCCACGAACTGGAACGACCTGGCCGAGGCGACCGGCATCAGCACCCGGACGCTGTTGCGCCACTTCCCTTCCCGCGCCGAGATCGCCTGGCTCGGCGTGGCCCCCGCGACCGACCGGCTGCGCGAGGTCCTCACCCGCGCCGGCGACGACGACCCCGTGGCCGTCGTCGTCCGCGCCGCGATCGTCGAGTCGGTCTCGCGCGATCCGCAGATCCACGAACTGGCTCCGGACTGGCTGCGCCTGATCTCGGCCGAACCCGCCCTCGCCGCCACCGCCCCCGCGGTCTACCAGCCCTGGATCGACACGCTCACCGCGTATCTCGCACGCCGCCTGCCCGGCGCCCCCGCCGCCATCTGCCGCGCCCTGGCCACCGCCTATCAGGCGGCCACCTTCGCCGCGCTCACCGAATGGGCCGAATCGGGCGCGTCCGGTGATGCCGCCGACGCGGTCGACCGCATGCTGCGCTGGCTCGATGTCCACACCCCCGGGGCTGACCGGGAGGTCTGACGGCGAGCGTTGCGTGGGCTCGGATCACCGGGATACGCTCGATGTTCAGCCCCCTTGCATTTCGGTGACGACCACGTGAGGTGCAGCCGATGACACCGGACGAATTGATGGAAGAAGCCTGCCGGCTGGCCAGGGAATCCGTCGAGAACGATTGGGGCGGCCCGTTCGGCGCGGTGATCGCGAAAGACGGCGAGATCGTCGCCCGCGGCCAGAATCGCGTGCTGCTCACCGGGGACATCACCGCGCACGCCGAGATAGAGACCATCCGATCGGCGGCGCGCGTGCTCAACGAATGGTCGCCCTCCATCGCCAGAGAACACCAGAACGAGTCGACCCTGGAATTGGTCCCGCGTCCGCCGGATTCCGTCGACAGCGTCCCCGAACGCGCGCGCATGCTGATGGGAATGGAGATCTACGTCAGTGGCGCGCCCTGTCCCATGTGTATGAGCGCGATCTACTGGGCGCGCCTGGACGCCGTGCATTTCGCCAGCGACCTCGAGGACACCAGCGCTATCGGCTTCGACGACGCCTACCAGTACGAGGACTTCACGAAACCCTTCGCCGAGCGGCGGGTGCGGATCGAGCAGTTCCGCCGGGACCTGGGCGCCGAGGCGTACAAGAGCTGGGCCGAGAAACCGGACAAGCACCCGTACTGAGATGTCCGCCCCGGCGACCGTGGTCATCACCCAGCACCTGCGACCCGGCCGGGAGGCCGAGTTCCAGCGCTGGCAGGCACAGGTCAACGACGCCGCCGCGCAGTGTCCGGGCTTCCTCGGCGCCGAGGTGACCCCGCCCGGCGACGCGCGATCGGCCTGGTCGGTCGTGTACCGCTTCGACGACCTGGACCACCTGAAACACTGGCTCGGCTCCGACACCCGCGAGGAACTCCTGGCCCGTGGCAGCGGGTTGTTCGCACAGCCGTCCACCCAGCACGTACTGGTCGACGAACCCGACGACGCGGTGGCGACCGTCGTGGTCTCGCATCCGGTCGCGCCCGCCAGGGAAACGGAATTCCTGGCCTGGCAGGACCGGATGACCGAGGCCGAACGCACCTTTCCCGGCTTTCGCGGGTCCGCGCTGCACCGGCCGATTCCGGGCGTGCAGAACGAATGGACCGCCATCTATTCGTTCACCTCCGCCGAGAATCTCCAGCGCTGGCTCGATTCACCGCAACGCCGGGAACTACTGGCCGACGCGCCGGACTTCCGCGATTTCGAGGTCCACCGCATCACCAATCCCTACGGCTCGTGGTTTCCGCCCGGTCCGGCCGCCGAGGACAACGGCCCCGCGGCCTGGAAAACCGCCCTGTCGGTCCTGGTCGGCCTGTATCCGACGGTGGTGATCCTGACGCTGGCCATCGACGAGATGTGGCCGGACGCGCCGTTGTGGATCAGTCTGCTGGTCGGCAATATCCTCTCGGTCGCCCTGCTCACCTGGGTGGTGATGCCGATCGTCAACCGCGCGCTGGGATTCTGGATGACCTCCGGCCGCCACGATCCCCGCACCGAAGTGACCGGCCTGATCTGTTCGCTCGGTTTCCTGACCCTCGCTGCCGCGTTCTTCTACGCGGTGACGCGTGTGTTCTGGACGCTGCCGTGATCACCCGGCCGTAGGCTGACCAGATGGCACACGACACCGACAAGCCGGTCGATATCAAGCCCCGCTCGCGTGATGTCACCGACGGACTCGAGAAAACGGCCGCCCGCGGCATGTTGCGCGCCGTCGGCATGGGTGACGAGGACTGGGCGAAGCCGCAGATCGGCGTCGCGTCCAGCTGGAACGAGATCACCCCCTGCAATCTGTCGCTGGACCGGCTGGCCAAGGCCGTCAAGGAAGGCGTGCACGCCGCGGGCGGTTATCCGCTGGAATTCGGCACCATCTCCGTGTCCGACGGCATCTCGATGGGTCACGAGGGCATGCACTTCTCGCTGGTCAGCCGCGAGATCATCGCCGACTCGGTGGAAACGGTGATGATGGCCGAGCGCCTGGACGGCTCGGTGCTGCTGGCCGGCTGCGACAAGAGCCTGCCGGGCATGCTGATGGCGGCCGCGCGCCTGGACCTGTCGAGTGTGTTCCTCTACGCCGGGTCGATCATGCCGGGCAATGTCGACGGCCGCGACGTCACCATCATCGACGCGTTCGAGGCCGTCGGCGCCTGTCTCAAGGGGCTGATCAGCCGCGAGGAGGTCGACAAGATCGAGCGCGCGATCTGCCCGGGCGAAGGCGCGTGCGGCGGCATGTACACCGCCAACACCATGGCCTCGGTGGCCGAGGCCCTCGGCATGAGCCTGCCCGGCTCGGCCGCCCCGCCCGCCCCGGACCGGCGCCGCGACGAGTACGCGCGCAAGTCCGGAGAGGCGGTCGTCGGACTGCTGCGCCGGGGCATCACCGCGCGCGACATCATGACCATGGAGGCGTTCGAGAACGCCATCACCATCGTCATGGCGCTCGGCGGGTCCACCAACGCGGTGCTGCATCTGCTGGCCATCGCCCGCGAAGCCGGGGTGGACCTGACCCTCGCCGACTTCAACCGGGTCGGTGAACGCGTGCCGCACCTGGGTGATCTCAAGCCGTTCGGGCGCTTCGTCATGAACGATGTCGACAAGGTCGGCGGAATCCCCGTGGTGCTCAAGGCACTGCTGGACGCGGGGCTGCTGCACGGTGACGTCATGACGGTCACCGGCCGGACCATGGCCGAGAACCTGGCAGGCATCGAGCTGGGCCTCGACGGTGAGGTCATCCGGCCGCTCGACCACCCGATCCACCGCACCGGCGGCCTCACCATCCTGCACGGCTCGCTGGCCCCCGAGGGCGCCGTGGTGAAGAGCGCGGGCTTCGACTCCGACGTCTTCCGGGGCACCGCCCGGGTGTTCGACGGCGAACGTGCCGCGATGGACGCGCTCGAGGACGGCACGATCGTCGCGGGCGATGTGGTGGTCATCCGCTACGAGGGCCCCAAGGGCGGACCCGGCATGCGCGAGATGCTCGCCATCACCGGTGCGATCAAGGGCGCGGGTCTGGGCAAGGACGTCCTGTTGCTCACCGACGGCCGCTTCTCCGGAGGCACCACCGGCCTGTGCGTGGGACACGTGGCGCCCGAGGCCGTCGACGGCGGGCCCATCGCCTTCGTCCGCGACGGCGACCCGATCGTCCTCGATGTGGCGGGCCGTCGTCTCGACGTCGAGGTCGACGAGCGCGAACTCGCCGCCCGCGCGGTGGGTTTCGAGCCGCTCCCGCCGAAGTACACCTCGGGTGTGCTGGCCAAGTACCGCAAGCTCGTCAGCTCGGCCGCGCACGGAGCCGTCACGGCCTGACCGGCGCCTAGGAGGCGATCAGGGTGCGGATCGGCAGGGT